>JANMQB010000051.1:0-4892 GCA_031370155.1 Hyphomicrobiales bacterium
CGCCACTGCCGGGCTGCGAGGACCACCAGACCTTGTCGCGCAAGGGCATCTGGATGGACCCGGATCTCAACAAATACGACCTCAACCACCGGGTCACGCATCATGAAAAGATGCCGGATGCGGAATGGGACAGGGTCTATGACGAAGCCTGGGATCATTTCTACACCTTCGAACACATGGAGACTATCCTCAGACGCATGACGGCGCTGGGCTCGAACAAGAAGTTCACAACCGTCTACCGCCTCCTTTGGTACAGGGACTTCCGCAGGCTCTACGGATGCCACCCGCTCGAAGGCGGTTTCTTCCGCGTCAAGAGCCGCCGCGACCGGCGCCACGGCATGCCGGTTGAAAACCCACTGCTGTTCTATGCCAAATATGCCGGATCGGAAGTGCGCAACATTGCATCGATGGCCGTGACTTACTTTAAGTTGCGCCGGGCCCTGAAGAAAATCTGGACCGATCCCAAGCGTTACGAATATCGCGATATCGCCATCACCCCGCCCGGCGTCGATGAAGCACAGCTGGCACTCTATTCGGAAACCCGCGGCACCGCCGCGGAGATCGAAAAGCACAAGCGCCAGCGGGAAATCGTCAAGGCCGGCCTTGCGGCCGCCGCCGCCCATCAGCCGCCCCAGGTCGCGGCCGAATAGCAGCAGCCCCGGCACGCTTGCGGTTTCCTAATCGGCGATAAAGCAAAGAATGCGGGCGATCCAGAAGGCATTGACCCGCGATTCGAGTGGCGCGCGCAGCATGATCAGCAGCACGAAGGCCACGGCTGTAACGGCCACACCGGCAAGCGGACTGAGAAAATAATTCGTCACGAGTCCGGCAGTTGCCGCAAGAATGGCGGCAAGCAGCACCAGCGCGAAAGGATAGGCCATGGAAATGAAAGTCGGCCAAGAGGTGACCAGCACGCGGCGCACGATGCCGCGGCGCAGGAACAGGAATGTGTAGCGCAGGATTTCGCCGAGTACGGCGAAGTTGCGGCGCGCCCAGCGCCGGCGGAACCGGGCCGGTGTCTGCTTCTTGCCGCTCGTCACGCGCTTGTCCCGCTCCCGCCTGCGGCGCGACTTTCAGCGCAAATGACGGGACCGGTCAATTGCCGAATCGGGATGTTATTCGGCGGTGGGCCAGGGCGCCCAGGGAAACGGCTTGTCCTCGCTTGCCGCGCTCTGGAACCGCGCCGCCTCGGCCAGCCATTTGGCCAGCGATTTGCCGAATTGGGCGCGCTGCCGGTTGGGGCCACCGGTGAACAGCAGCCAGCCGAATTGCAGCAGCGCCACCAGATTGAGGATCGCCTGGCCGGCGCCGAGGCCGATGACGAACAGCAGCATGAACAGCCCGCGCAGCCACACCTCGCGCGACGGAGTTTTCGCTTCAGCGGTGTCTTCCATGGGCATTCTCCCGCGCATGATATGGGGCACATCTAGCCGGGCCGCGCCAGCGCGGCATTGACCCCGATCAAGCCGGCTGCCTCAGTCCCTCAGGAAATAGGTGATGGTGGTCACCACCCGCACCTTCTTGTCGATCTGCTTTTCCGGCCGGTCGTTGGGAATGTCGACGGCCGGATTGATTTCGATGATGCCCTGGTTGGCGCTCTGGATATCGCCCACCTTGGCGCCCGATTCGACGGCGAATTTCTCCGCCGCCTCGCGCGCCCGCTTGGTGGCCTCGGTCAGCATGTCGCCCTTGAGATCGTTGACCTTTGTGAAGACGAAGGAAGGCCCGGCATTATAGGCGTCCGCTGAGAATACCACGCCGGACTTGAGCAGATCGCCGATCATCCGCGAGGCGTCCGCCAGTTTCTGCACCTCGGCGGACTTGACCAACAGATCCTCGGTCAACACGAAGCGCGTGTCTTCCGGCGTCTGGTTGGCGCTGTAGCCGGCCATGCGGTCCTCGACCTGGATGTTCTGCACCTGCATGTCGTCGCCGGTGAAACCGCGCGCGGCGAGGAAGCTTTTGACCGCCGCCTCCGAGGCTTCGAGCTTGCCGCGGGCGTCTTCCAGCGTGGCGCCGGTGACCACGAAGCGAACCGGCCAGAAACCGAGATCGGCCTTGACCTGGCGCTCCGACAGGCCCTTGACCGTGACCACCCGGTAGCCGAGCCGGCTCTGCACCAGCGCTTCGCCCGCCAGGAATCCACCGCTGGCGACGCCGAGGCCGATGAGCCCGCCGGCGATCACTCTCGAAATGGCTGTCATTAAGTGTCCTTCGACTTTGAGGAAGCGTCATGCTGCGGGCCGATTATGTCCCGAATTTGACCGCGCTGCATTTGCAAGAAAAACCGCCCCGGAAAACCGGGGCGGTGAGTGAGTTCTGCGGCCCGTCCTCAGATGTTGTTCTTGGCCATCTCGCCGGCGATGTAGTCGGCCTGCCGGATGGCGAGCGCCACGATCGTCAGCGTCGGATTTTCGGCGCCGCCGGTGGTGAACTGGCTGCCGTCGGAAATGAACAGATTGGTGATGTCATGCGTCTGGCCATGCTTGTTGACCACGCCGTCGCGCGCATTCTCGCTCATCCGGTTGGTGCCGAGATTGTGGGTCGAAGGGTAGGGCGGAGTGTGGAAGGTCTTGAGCGCGCCGACCGCATCGTAGACCGCCGAGCCCTGCTTGTAGGCATGCTCGCGCATGGCGCTGTCGTTGGCATGGTCGTCGAAATTCACGTTGGGCACCGGCATGCCGTATTGATCCTTCTCGGTTGCATGCAGGCTCACCCGATTGGTTTCCTGCGGCATGTCTTCGCCGACGATCCACAGGCCGGCCATGTGATCGTAGGCATCCATGGCGCCGGCGAAATTGCGGCCCCATTCGCCCGGATTGAGGAAGGCCGCCATGAACGGAAGCCCGATCGACAGGGTTTCCAGTTCATAGCCGCCGACAAATCCGCGCGACGGGTTGTTGCCCGCCTCGTCCTGCACGATGCCGGCCATGGTCGTGCCGCGATACATGTGCACGGGCTTCTGGAAGATGGCGTAGACTGAACCGGTCGTGTGGCGCATGTAGTTCTTGCCCACCTGGCCGGAGGAATTCGCCAGCCCGTCCGGAAACTTCGAGGATGCGGAATTCAGCAGCAGGCGCGGGCTTTCGATGGTGTTTCCGGCGACGCACACGAGGCGGGCCTTCTGGGAATGCTGGTTACCGTCCTTGTCCGCGTAGACGACGCCGGTGACTTTGCCCGATGCATCGTGCTCAATCTTGAGCACCTGGCTGTTGGGGCGCACTTCCAGATTGCCGGTCGCCTCGCCCTTGGGAATTTCGGCAACCAGCGTCGACCACTTCGCCCCCGACTTGCAGCCCTGGAAGCAGAAGCCGATCTGCTGGCAGGAGCCGCGCCCGTCGCGCGGTTCGGAGTTGATCGACATGCGGCCGGTGTGCACTTCCTTGTAGCCGAGCTTCTTGGCGCCGGCTTCCAGCACTTTGAAGTTGTTGCTGCCGGGCAACCCCGGAATGCCGTTGGTCCTTGTGGTTCCCATCTTGAATTCGGCCTTGTCGTAATAGGGTTCCATCTCGGCGAGCGTGATCGGCCAGTCGAGCAGATTGGCGCCGGGAATGTCGCCATAGACCGTCTTCACCTTGAACTCGTGTTCCTGGAAGCGCAGCGAGGCGCCGGCCCAGTGGGTGGTCGAGCCGCCGACCGCCTTGACGATCCAGGCCGGCAGGCCGGAGAAGTCCTTGGCGACGCGCCAGCTTCCCGAGGTGGTGCGCTTGTCGAGCCAGGAAATCTGGACGAAGCTGCCCCACTCGTCGTTCTGGAAATCTTCCGTCTCGTGCCGTCCGCCCGCTTCCAGGCAGACGACCTTGATGCCCTTCTGGGCCAGTTCGTTGGACAGTGTTCCGCCGCCCGCGCCGGAGCCGACGACGACAACGACGCCCGCATCGTTCAGATCGAATGTAGCCATTGTTCCGTCCTCCCTCAGCCCTGGCCCAGCCAGTCGATGTCGTTGAAGCCGCGGTTGATGTAACCGCCCTTCGAGGCGCTTTCGCCCTCGTAGCCGAACATCGGCCAGAGGTCCTTGTTGTTGTAGATGCCGGTGATCAGCGTCCCGCGGATTTTCTGGAAGAAGGGCGTGGTCTCCATCGATTGCAGGATGGCAACGCGCTCGTCCTCGCTCGGCACCTGGTTGTAGGAGCCGTACTTCATGCCGATGGCCGCGTCGTCGAGCGCGGCAACGCCGTCCTTCAGCATTGTCTTGGCGGCGGCATCGTCCTTGGCCGCGCTGTCCAGGCCCTCGATGACCTTGGAGTAGTATTGGTCGCCGAGCTTGTCGTGCGGATAGATGTCGCGCGCCATCTTGACCAGCGTCGCGAACTCATCGGCCGAGACGGCGACGGGAGCCGCCGCCCAGGCCTTGCCGGTCATCACGGCCGCCGGCGCCATCGCCGCCGCCGCTGCCGTCACGCTGCCCGTCTTCAGCAATGTGCGGCGCGAGACCTTTGGTGTCTTGTCGATCAGTCGCATGGATTTCCTCCCTCGTTTCTACTCAAGTGTAGCGGCCGTGCCGCTGCAGGATCTCGATCTTGTAGCCGTCTGGATCCTGCACGAAAAAGAACTTGGCCATCAGCGAGCCATCGCGATGGAACTCTTTGATTGGGTTCGGATTAAGGCCGAGCTTTTCGAAGCGCTTGTGCTCGAACTCAATGTCGCCGGCCGAGAATGCCAGGTGGCCGTAGCCGGTGCCGTGCGTATAAGCCTCGCTGCGGCCGTGGTTGATCGTCAATTCCACCTCGAAGTCGTTTTCATCGTTCTTGAGATAGACCAGGGTGAAACCGTCGAAATCGAAGCGGTCCTTGACCTTGAGGCCAAAGGCCTTCGTATAAAAATCCGTGGACTTGGCCTCGTCCATCACCCGGATCATCATGTGGATGGCTTTCGCCATGAGCGTTCCTTCT
>JANMQB010000096.1:0-13571 GCA_031370155.1 Hyphomicrobiales bacterium
CATCCCGACATCCGCGCGCTCCGCGATCTTTCGGAAGAGGATCCGAAGGAAATCGAGGCGTCGAAATTCGATCTCTCCTATGTGGCGCTCGACGGCTCGATCGGCTGCATGGTGAACGGGGCGGGGCTCGCCATGGCCACCATGGACATCATCAAGCTCTACGGCGCTGAGCCCGCCAATTTCCTCGATGTCGGCGGCGGCGCTTCCAGGGAGAAGGTTGCGGCCGCCTTCAAGATCATTACCGCGGATGCGCGTGTGAAGGGCATTCTGGTCAACATCTTCGGCGGCATCATGAAATGCGACGTGATCGCCGAGGGCGTCATTGCCGCGGTCAAGGAGGTGGGGCTGAAAGTGCCGCTGGTGGTCAGGCTTGAAGGCACCAATGTCGATCTCGGCAAGCAGATCATCCGCGAGTCGGGGCTGAACGTCATCCCCGCCGACGACCTCGACGACGCTGCGAGGAAGATCGTCAAGGCGGTAAAGGAGGCGGCTTACCTATGAACGATACACTGAAAGCTGTGATAATTGAAGTCACCGGTGGCAACGTCCGTAACCACCACATCAACCTTCGTGGCGCGTTTGGTCTTTTTCCCGACAATTGCCTTGGTGGGAACAACGAAGCCTCTGCTGGGCAACCAATCACACTTCAAATCGGCGCGGAATCCGTAAACACCGACATCGATGAAACAAAAGCAATCTTCAGGGAACGCGGCGCCATTCGGCGCTTGTTTGAAGCTGAGAACGTCGTCGAAGGTGACCTCATATTGATCGAACGTATAAAGCCTCGATCATACCACATTTCAAAGGCGTCTAAGCGCGGCTTGAAATATTACTTGTAGGGATTACATGTCCATCCTCGTCAACAAAAAAACCAAGGTCATCTGCCAGGGGATCACCGGCAACAACGGCACGTTCCATACCGAGCAGGCGATCGCCTATGGCACGCGGATGGTGGGAGGCGTTACACCGGGCAAGGGCGGCACGAAGCATATCGGGCTCCCCGTCTTCGATACGGTGGCCGAGGCGCGGGAGAAGACCGGGGCCGACGCCACCGTCATCTATGTGCCGCCGGCCTTCGCGGCCGATGCCATTCTGGAAGCCATCGATGCGGAAATTCCTTTCGCCGTGTGCATCACCGAGGGCATTCCGGTGCTCGACATGGTCAAGGTGAAGCGGGCGCTTTCGGGCTCCAGGACGAGGCTCATCGGGCCCAATTGCCCGGGCGTGCTCACGCCGAACGAATGCAAGATCGGCATCATGCCGGGCAACATTTTCAAGAAAGGCTCGGTCGGCATCGTCTCGCGCTCGGGGACGCTCACCTATGAGGCGGTGTTCCAGACGACCCAGGCAGGCTTGGGGCAAACCACCGCCGTGGGCATCGGCGGCGATCCGGTCAAGGGCATGGAGTTCATCGAGGTGCTGGAAATGTTCCTCGCCGACGCCCGGACCCAGTCGATCATCATGATCGGCGAGATCGGCGGCTCGGCGGAAGAGGATGCGGCCGAATTCATCCGCAAATCCAGGGTGAAGAAGCCGATGGCCGGCTTCATCGCCGGGCGCACCGCGCCCCCCGGCCGCCGCATGGGCCATGCCGGGGCGATCATTTCCGGTGGCAAGGGCGGGGCTGAATCGAAGATCGAGGCGATGAAGCGGGCCGGCATCGCCGTCGCAGATTCGCCCGCATTGCTGGGCAAGACGCTGTTGAAGAAGTTGAAACGCAAATAGGGCATAGAAATCCGTAGGTAATTGCTTGGAGCATGTTCTTGTCGCCAAAGTGCACACACTTTGGCGGAACATGCTCTAGCCTGACAGGAGGCCGGACAAGATTACCGGTTCTAGGGACGCGATGAACAAGACCGATCTGACGACCGCATTCGAGCAAACCTCATTCCTTTACGGCGGCAACGCCCAATTCATCGAGCAGCTCTACGCCAAATATCTGGAGAATCCGGCCGCCGTGGACCAGCACTGGCGGCAGTTCTTTGCCGGCCTTGACGACGACCCCGCTGCCGCCAAGCGGCAGGTGAAGGGCCCCTCATGGCAGCGGCCCGACTGGCCGCAGCTCGCCGACGGCGAACTTGTTTCCGCCCTCGACGGCAACTGGACGGAGGCCGAGAAGACGGTGGCACCCAAGATCGAGGCCAAGGCCGCCGCGAAAGCCGAAGGGCTGTCGACCGCCGAAGTGCGCAAGGCGACGATGGATTCGGTGCGGGCGCTGATGATGATCCGCGCCTATCGCATGCGCGGCCACCTCGCCGCCGATCTCGATCCCCTGAAGCTCAAGGCGCCGGCGGCGCACCCGGAGCTTGACCCGGCCACCTATGGCTTCGGCGAGGCCGATCTCGACCGGCCGATCTTTCTCGACAAGGTGCTGGGCCTCGAACAGGCGACGATCCGTGAGATCACCGGCATTCTGCGCCGCACCTATTGCAACACCCTTGGCGTCGAGTTCATGCACATCTCCGATCCCGAGCAGAAGGGCTGGATCCAGGAGCGCATCGAAGGCCTGCACAAGCAGATCAGCTTCACCCCGGAAGGCAAGAAGGCGATTCTCGCCAAGTTGATCGCCGGCGAGGGCTTCGAGAATTTCCTCAATGTGAAATATACCGGCACCAAGCGCTTCGGCCTCGACGGCGGCGAGGCGATGATCCCGGCGCTGGAGCAGATCATCAAGCGCGGCGGCCAGCTCGGCATGCAGGAGATCGTCTTCGGCATGACCCATCGCGGGCGGCTCAATGTGCTGGCCAACGTGATGGCGAAGCCGTTCTCGGCGATCTTTCACGAGTTCAAGGGCGGCTCCTCGACGCCCGACGAGGTTGAAGGCTCGGGCGACGTCAAATATCATCTGGGCTCGTCATCGGACCGCGAATTCGACGGCAACAAGGTGCATCTGTCCTTGACCGCCAACCCATCGCATCTCGAGATCGTCGATCCGGTGGTGCTCGGCAAAGCCAGGGCCAAGCAGGACCAGCGCGGCGACAAGGAGCGCACCAGCGTGCTGCCGCTGCTCATTCACGGCGATGCCGCCTTCGCCGGCCAGGGCGTGGTGGCCGAATGCTTCGGGCTTTCGGGCCTGCGCGGCCACCGCTCCGGCGGCTCCATACATTTCATCGTCAACAACCAGATCGGCTTCACCACGAGCCCGTTGTGGGGCAGGTCGTCGCCCTACCCATCCGATGTCGCCAAGATGATCGAGGCGCCGATCTTCCATGTGAACGGCGACGATCCGGAGGCGGTGGTCTTCGCCGCCAAGATCGCCACCGAATTCCGGCAGAAGTTCAAGAAACCGGTCGTCATCGACATGTTCTGCTACCGGCGTTTCGGCCACAACGAAACCGACGAGCCGGCTTTCACCCAGCCGCTTATGTACAAGCGCATCGCCGCCCACGAGACGGTGGTGACCCTCTACGGCCGCCGGCTGGTGGCCGAGGGTGTGTTGAGCCAGCAGGAATTCGAGGCGATAAAGGCGGATTACCGCAAGCGCCTCGATGAGGATTTCGCCGCCGCCGAGGGCTACAAGGCCAACAAGGCCGACTGGCTCGACGGCCGCTGGGCCGGCATGAAGTGGGCGAGCGACCATGAGGATCCGCGCAAGGGCCAGACCGGTGTTCCCGTGCAGAAGCTCAAGGACATCGGCCTCAAGATCGCCAGGGTGCCGAAGACCTTCAAGGTTCACCGCACCATGCAGCGGATTCTCGACCAGCGCCGCAAGATGATCGAGGACGGCGTGGGGCTCGACTGGAACATGGCCGAGCATCTTGCCTTCGGCTCGCTGCTTGCCGAGGGTTTCGCGGTGCGGTTGTCGGGCCAGGACGTGCAGCGCGGCACCTTCTCGCAGCGCCATGCGGTGCTCGCCGACCAGGAGACCGAGAAGCGCTACACGCCGCTCAATCATCTGGTGAAGGACCAGCAAGTGAAGCTCGAGGCAATCAACTCGATGCTGTCGGAAGAAGCGGTCCTCGGTTTCGAATACGGCTATACGCTGGCCGAGCCCAACAAGCTGGTGATCTGGGAGGCGCAATTCGGCGATTTCGCCAATGGCGCGCAAGTGGTCTTCGACCAGTTCATTTCCTCGGGCGAGCGCAAATGGCTGCGCATGTCGGGCCTCGTCTGCCTGCTGCCGCACGGCTACGAGGGCCAGGGGCCGGAACATTCCTCGGCCCGCCTCGAGCGCTATCTGCAGATGTGCGCCGAGGACAACATGCAGGTGGCGAACTGCACCACGCCCGCCAATTATTTCCACATCCTGCGCCGCCAGTTGAAGCGCGACATCCGCAAACCGCTCATTATCATGACGCCTAAGTCGCTTTTGCGCCACAAGCGGGCGACGTCGAGGCTCGATGAAATGGCCGAGGGCACGTCGTTCCACCGTCTGCTGTGGGACGATACGGAAATTTTGACGGGCGAGAAGATCAAGCTTGCCCCCGACGCCAATATCCGCCGCGTCGTCATGTGCTCGGGCAAGGTCTATTACGATCTCTATGACGAGCGCGAGAAGCGCGGGCTCGACGACATCTACATTTTGCGCATCGAGCAGCTCTATCCCTGGCCGCACAAGGCGCTGATCCAGGAACTTTCGCGCTTCAAGAACTCCGAATTCGTCTGGTGCCAGGAGGAGCCCTACAACATGGGCGCCTGGACCTTCGCCCAATCCAACATCGAGCGGGTGTTGGAATATGTGGGCGCCGCCAGTCCGCGGGCCCGCTATGCGGGCAGGCCCGCCTCGGCCTCCACCGCGACGGGAATGATGAGCAAGCATCTGAAAGAGCTGAGGACCTTCCTCGAAGAAGCGCTCGGCGGCGACAAGAGGTGACGATGACCAAGGAAATCCGCGTGCCCGCACTCGGCGAATCGGTGAGCGAGGCGACCATCGCCAAATGGTTCCGCAATGAAGGCGAGGCCGTGAAGGTGGACGAGCCGCTGGTCGAGCTCGAAACCGACAAGGTGACGGTGGAAGTGCCCGCCCCGGCTTCCGGCAAGCTCGCCTCGATCGCGGCAAAGGCGGGCATGACCGTCAATGTGGGAGCGCTATTGGGCGCCATCGAGG
This sequence comes from Hyphomicrobiales bacterium, assembly GCA_031370155.1. Taxonomy (GTDB): domain Bacteria; phylum Pseudomonadota; class Alphaproteobacteria; order Rhizobiales; family Aestuariivirgaceae; genus Aestuariivirga. Next base: position 5,048 of record JANMQB010000096.1, read on the forward strand.
AAGGTGCGGGCGGCGCCAGGCCCGCCGCGGCTCCGGTGGCGAAAACATTTGAGGCAGCTCCGGTCAAAGCGGAGGCGCCGCTGTCGCCCGCGGTGCGCAAGATCGTCGCGGAAACCAAGATCGACACCGCCGCCATCGCCGGAACCGGCAAGGACGGGCGCCTGACCAAGGGCGATGTCATCGAGCATCTGGCGAAGCCCGCCGCCGAAGCAAGACCCATCGTGGTTCCGCCGCCCGCAACGCCGGCGCCGCAAGGCGAGCGCGAGGAGCGGGTGCGCATGTCGAGGTTGCGCCAGACCATCGCAAGGCGTCTCAAGGATGCGCAGAACACCGCCGCCATGCTCACCACCTTCAACGAGGTGGATATGTCGGCGGTGATGTCCTTGCGCAACCAGTACAAGGAGGTCTTCGAGAAGAAGCACGGCGTCAAGCTCGGTTTCATGAGCTTCTTCGTCAAGGCGGTTATTCAGGCGCTGAGGGATATTCCCGCCGTCAACGCCGAGATCGACGGCGAAGACATCGTTTACAAGAATTATTACAACATCGGCATCGCGGTCGGCACCGGCAAGGGCCTCGTCGTGCCGGTCTTGCGCGACGCCGACGCCATGTCCTTCGCGGCAATCGAGAAGACGATCGCCGATTTGGGCAGAAGGGCCCGCGACGGGCAATTGCAGATCGCCGACATGCAGGGCGGCACCTTCACCATCACCAATGGCGGCATCTACGGCTCGCTGATGTCGACGCCCATTCTCAATGCCCCGCAGTCGGGCATACTCGGCATGCACAAGATTCAGGAGCGGCCGGTGGCCGCCGCCGGCCAGGTAGCGATCCGCCCGATGATGTATCTGGCGCTTTCCTACGATCACCGCATCGTCGACGGCAAGGAGGCCGTCACCTTCCTGGTCCGCGTCAAGGAGGGGCTTGAAGACCCGCAGCGGGCGATCTTGGATTTGTGACCTTTTTTTGCGGTAAACTCGCAGTACCCGGCTACCGGCTGCTTGAAAACATAGGGTTCATGTTGGGCGGCGTCGCGACCGGCGCCAAGGATGCCGGGTCCATCACGGTGTCGCCTTCATCGGGGGCGTTGCTGCCGATCGACTGGATCGTCAAGGAATCATACGCCAGGCTGTGGCCGGTCGCAGGGCTTGGCATGAGCGCGGTGAGCATGACGCCGCCCGACGCAAAATCGGCCCTGGTTACGGTGCACACCAGCGTGCCGTTGAGATAGTAGGAGTGCGATGAGCCGTTGCTGACAACCCTGATCGTGTTGTATCCGCCAACAGCGATCGGAACGCCTTTCGCGCACAGGAGAGTACCTGCTGTGGACCCGGTCTCAAGATTAAGTACGGCCGACCAGAACACCGCCTGTCCCGGAGGATCGCCCAGGTCGCCCGTGCAGACACCGGAACTGTTGGTTCGGCACTTGTTGTAGGCGAGCCAGTAACCCACCACGGTTTCGGTCGTATAGAACGGCCTTGCCTTGATGATGATGCCGCTGTTGTAATGTAATCCCAGGGGGTCGGACTGGGCATCGACACGACGCAGTCGAGCGGTGACTTCGAGTTTCGTGTTGCAGTTGGCAACGTAGCTGCCGACTCCGAACGGTATTGCCGCCGCGACATAATTCCCACCTGACAGAGACCATGTGCCGCGCATCGGCGACCAATCATTGAGCTCGGCTGCGGCGCTGAACGGCCAGCTCCGGACCACGTTAAAGGGCTTCTTGAGATGGTTATAGGCGCCGAGCAGATCGATGCGCGGCAGCGGTTGGCCCAGCTCGATCGGAGGGCCGCCCGCGACGAACCGCCGATCGACGATCTTGCCGCTGCAAGTCAGCGCTTCGAGCATCTCGTTCACCGTCGCCGTCTGCTTGACGTCCCGAAGCAATCCGAAGGCGCCGGCGACATGGGGCGCCGCCATCGAGGTGCCGGTCTTGACGCCGTAACCTCCCGGCACCGCCGAGTTGATGTTGGACCCCGGCGCCATGAGCTTCACCAGCCCCGAGTGGTTCGAACTCTTCGCGATCAGATCGTCCTTCCTCGTGTTGCCGACCGCGATCGCGGTGGAGATGCATGCCGGCTGACTGATCGACCCCGTGAAGCCGTTATTTCCAGAGGCGATGATGGTCACGATGCCGGCATTGCGCAGATTTCCTATGGCGGTCGTTAGAGCAGGAAACAGCGCATCGCAGGATACCACGTGCTGGCCGCTACTGAGGCTCATGTTGACCGAGGCGATTTTGTACGTGTTCCGCAAAGCATAAACCCGCTGCAGCCCCTTGATTTGATCGCTGCCGAAACTTCGCACTTCATCGGGGTCTGGGGTCGTCAGACGGGAGAACACCTGGATTGCGATGAGCTCGCCGGCCCGCGCTATGCCGTCGAGGACTATCGAGTTTCCGACCGCGATACCGGCCACATGCGTGCCGTGGTCGCATCCCGTCCATACCGTTGAGCAATTCACGCCGGAACCCGGCGCCGTCGATGAAGCTGCGCCGCCCGGACAAACGGAGAGGAAGTTGCCACCGGTGGTCGAGTAACACGCTTCGGACACCACCTTGCCGGCAAACATCGGGTGAGTCTTGGCGACGCCGGTATCGAGCACCGCAATCACCTGGCCGGTGCCGCTGAAGCCCTTAACCCACACGTCGTTCGCGTTAATCAAGGGGGCACTCTGAGCGAGCGCCGGCGGCGACGGCACGTCTTCCTGGACGCTCACCACCTGGCGGTCGGCAAGCAGTCGGCGGAGCTGTGCGGCGTTCACGAACATCGACATGTAGGGGATGAAGGTGAAGCGGTCCTCGCTCTGGGCGCCGGCGGAGCCGAGCACGCGAGCCGCCACCCCGCTCTGCACCGCTTGCAGAGCGCGAAGCTGGGTTGCCGCCTGCGCAGGCGTCAGCGTGTGCTCCATCCGCATCGTCATGCGCAATCCGACGATCGCCCGAATCCGACCCTGAGCTTGGGCGCGCTGCGCAAGCTGCTCGGCCAAACCGCCGGGTCCTCTGGCGGTGGCGTCTTGGGTGTAGATCGTGATGGGATCGCGGGTGGCTTCGCCGTTCAGGCCCTCGACAGCCAGGGCGGTGCCCGCCCCGACGCAGCTCGCAATCATGATTGTGGCGATCGTGTAGGCGCGGATGCTGGCGCGCGCGCCGGTGATGTTAGACATGTCTAACCTCCTAACGCCGGATAGAAGCGATTGTTGCTGATAGTTAACCTAAAAGCAATATTGCCGCTGGGAGAGGGGGCAAGAGATCTTCAACACAACTTTTGATTGTTGTCGCGCCGTGCATCCTGTACGGGAGCGCGTTTCGGACACAGGAGGATTGACATTGTGAGCTACGACCTCGTCGTCATCGGCACCGGACCGGGCGGATATGTCTGCGCGATTAGGGCGGCGCAGCTCGGCATGAAGGTGGCGGTGGTCGAGAAGCGCGCCACTCATGGCGGCACCTGTCTCAATATCGGCTGCATTCCCTCGAAGGCGCTGCTGCATGCCTCGGAGCGCTATGCGGAAGCCCAGCATTCCTTCGCCGCCATGGGCATCGACGTATCGCCCCGGTTCGATCTCAAGCGCATGATGACGTTCAAGCAGGAGGCGGTCGAGAGCAACACCAAGGGCATCGATTTCCTGTTCAAGAAGAACAAGGTGACGGTGTTCCGCGGCACCGGAAAAATCCTCGGCAGCGGAAAAGTCGAAGTGGCGGGCCAGGCGATCGAGACGAAGAATATCGTGATCGCCACCGGTTCCGATGTGGCGCGGCTCAAGGGTGTCGACATCGACGAAAGACAGATCGTCTCCTCGACCGGCGCGCTCGAGCTTGCCAAGGTACCCGCCCGTCTCGCGGTGATCGGCGCCGGCGGCATCGGGCTTGAACTCGGCTCGGTCTTTGCGCGGCTTGGGTCGCAGGTGACGGTCGTTGAATATCTCGACCGCATACTACCCGGCATGGACCTCGAAGTTGCGAAGGCTTTCCAGCGCCTGCTGCGGAAGCAGGGTTTTGACTTCCGGCTTTCCAGCAAGGTCACGGCGGCGGCCAAACTTAAGGAAAAAGTTACGCTGTCGGTGGAGCCCGCGGGCGGAGGTGCAGCCGAAACGCTCGCGGCCGATACGGTGCTCGTCGCCATCGGGCGCGTTCCGTACACGGAAGGCCTGGGACTTGACGAGGCGGGCATCAAACGCGACGCCACGGGCCGCATCGAAATCGATAACCGTTTCGAAACCACGCTTGCCAATGTCTATGCCATCGGCGACGCGGTGCGCGGGCCCATGCTCGCCCACAAGGCGGAGGATGAGGGCATTGCGGTAGCCGAAACGATCGCCGGGCAAGCGGGGCACGTGAATTACGATTGCATTCCGGGCGTCGTCTACACCTCGCCGGAAGTGGCGGCCGTCGGCCAAACCGAAGAGGAATTGAAGGCCGCCGGCGTCGACTACAAAGTGGGGAAATTCCCGTTTCTCGCCAATGGCCGGGCCAAGTCGATCCGGACGACCGACGGTTTCGTCAAGGTCCTGGCCGATGCCCGCAGCGACCGGGTGCTGGGCTGCCACATCGTCGGACCCCAGGCCGGCGAGATCATCCATGAGGTGGCGGTGCTGATGGAATTCGGCGGTTCGGCCGAGGATCTGGCCCGCACCTGCCATGCCCATCCGACCCTGTCCGAGGCCGTGAAAGAGGCGGCCCTCGCCGTGGCAAACCGCGCAATTCATGCGTGATGGCGGGGCTTTGGCTAACGTCGTTAAGACAAATTAAAGACTGGCGGCGCTTAACTGACTGCTCACGCTGAGTAAGGGAGTGCCGCATGGCAGCCAGCAACAAGCAGGTCGATATTCTGGTGCTCGACGACGACATCGATCTGTTGTCGAGTGTCGCCGATCTGCTGACCGATTGCGGCTACCGGGTGAAGGCATTCGCCGACGCCGATTCGGCGATCGAATTCGCCATGAGTCAATCCTTCGCGCTCGGTCTCTTCGATTACCGCCTGGGCAGCCTCAAGAGCGGTCTCGATGTGGTCGAGAAGATGCAGGCCATGGGTTGCAAGTCGGTCTATGTAATGATTACCGCCGACGTCGAACGGGCGACCCAGATGCGCGCCCTGCATCTCAAGCTGTTCGAATTCATGAGGAAGCCGGTGCAGCCGGAAAAACTGCTGGAGACCGTGCAGCGCGCCCTCGACCACGCCGGCCGCCTCGCCGCGTAATATCTACAAGCCGGTCGTAGGCCGCGGGTTGCTGCCGTCGAAATAGCGCGAATAGCGGAAGGGCGTTGGATCGACGCAAGGCGCTTCACCCGTCACCAGTTGCGCCATGAGCTTGCCGGCGCCCGGTCCCAGGCCGAAGCCATGGCCGGAAAATCCCGAAGCGACATGGAAACCCGGAAACTTGTCGATCGCCGACATGACCGGCACGACATCGGGTGTGGCATCGATGATGCCGGCCCAGCGCTCGGCGATCTTCATGTCGCGGAAGGCAGGGAAGTAGTCCTTGAGGCTTGCCGCCGCCTCACCCAGAATGGCATCGACCGGCGCCGGATCGAGCACGCGCACCTCTTCGAAGGGTGAGGGCTCGTCGAGCCGCCAGCGCCGCGCGAGCTGCGCTTCGTCGAGAAAGCGCCGGCCGATGCGCAGCTTGATGCCGTTCCAGTCGACGCGCAGCGCCGGCAGGAAGCGGAAGAACAGGCGGAAACTGTCGGGCATGATGTCGGCGACCGAGAAATGCCGGTGCGTGACGGTGAAGCCGCCGTCGAGGCGCCTGCGGAAGGTGAATTTTCCGCCCGAGCAGGAGCGCGTCACGCCGGTTTCGATGGGCTCGGTGCGCATCACCGAATTGACCACGGATAACTGCGGGAATTCGATGCCGATGTTGTGGCAGAAACGCCGCGACCAGGCGCCGCCCGCCAGCACCACCGTGTCACAGGCAATGGCACCCTTCTCCGTCACCACGGCAGACACACGGCCCGCCGCGGTTTCGACACCGCGCACGGCGCAATTGGTGAAAATCTTCGCGCCAAGCTTCTGAGCCGCCCGGGCAATGGCGGGTGCGGCAATGAAAGGCTCGGCGCGGCCGTCGGCCGGTGAATAGAGCGCACCCTTCCATTGACGCGCCGCGCCCGGCTGCAGGCACTCGGCCTCCTCGCCCGAGACCAGCCGCGTATCGAGCCCGAACGGCCTAGCATTTTCGACATACCATTTTTCCTTGGCGGCGAGCTCCGCATCGGTCTCGCACAGATAGACGATGCCGCATTGCCGGAAGCCAGTTTCGGCGCCGATCCGCGCATTCATGCCGCGCCAGAGGTTGAGCGATTCGAGGATCAGCGGAATCTCGCGGGCATCGCGGCCCATCTGGCGGCACCAGCCCCAATTGCGGCTCGATTGCTCGGCGCCGATCTCACCCTTTTCGAGCAGGGTCACAGCGATGCCCCGCTCGGCCAGTTCAAGCGCGGTGCAGACCCCGATGATGCCGCCGCCGATGATGGCAACGGCGGTCTTTTTCGGCAACTGACTGTCGGGCTGGATTTTGTCGATGGCGGGCAATAAACAGACTCACGGCAATGGCGGCGGCAAGCTACGAAGTTCCGCGCACTCCCGCAAGCATCAGGCGCGGGGGTGCGCCTTGCGATATTGGGCGATGAGGTGGCTGCGGTCGACTTCGGTGTAGATCTGGGTGGTCGACAGGCTGGCGTGGCCGAGAAGTTCCTGGATGACGCGGAGATCGGCGCCATTGCCCAGAAGATGGGTGGCGAAGGAATGGCGGAGCGCATGCGGTGTCGCCGTCTCGGATAAGCCGAGTGCGCCGCGCAGGCGTTCGACGAGCAACTGGATGTTGCGGGCATTGAGCGGCCCGCCCTTTTGACCGCGGAACATTGGCTGATCCGGGGCCAGCGGGAACGGGCAGAGCGATCGATAGGCGGCGATCGCGGCACGCGCCTGCGGCAACACCGGCACGATGCGGGTCTTGCCACCCTTGCCGGTGATGACCAGGGGATCGGCTTCCGACTGCCGCGGTGTCAGGCCCACCGCCTCGGAAATGCGCAAGCCGCAGGCGTAGAGCAGCGTCAGCACGGCGCGGTCGCGGGCCGCCAGCCATTGCGGTATTTCATCCGTCGACGGAATATCGACCGCCGCCACGCGCCTGGCATTCTCGACGCTTAAAGGTTTGGGCACCGCATGGGGCAGCTTCGGCGATTGCAGCAGCGACAGCGCCGCATTGCGGAACAGGCCGTTGCGCTCGCCGTGGCGGAAAAAGGAACGGATGGCCGAGATCTGGCGGGCGAGTGTCCGGCTTTCAGCGCCTTGCCCGCGGCGCCGGGCAAGAAAGCCTCGGAAATCCGCGGCGGTCAGCGCTTCGAGATCGGCCAGGCTGGCGGGCCAGCCGAGATGGTCCTGCAGGAAGGCCGCCAACTGGCCGACATCGCGGCCATAGGCCTCGAGTGTTTTGGCCGCCAGGCGCCGCTCAGACTTGAGCGACGTGAGCCACAGGCCCGCGGCATGGCCCGCATCGAGGGCGAATCGGAAAACAAAGCCGGTCATGGCGGCAAGTTACGCCGCAATGGTTGACGAGTTCTGAGCGGAGGTGGGCGGGATTGTACCGATACTTTCATTTTGTCCCCTTCTCCCCGCCGCTTGCGGCGGGGAGAAGGGGAATTTCTGAGATGGCGACGCTCTGAACGTATGTGAATCCGATAGCGGCGAATGCCGGGATGACGGAGGTTGGGCTCAATCCTCATAACTGCGCCCCGCCCGCAAGCCCTCGCGCACCCGGTGCGCGATCTTCAGGAACTCCGGCGTCTCGCGGAAATCGAGGGTTCGGCGTTTCGGAAAATTCGCCTCGATCACGTCGATGATGCGTCCCGGCCTGGGCGACATGACCACGATCTTGGTCGACAGGAACACCGCCTCTGGAATCGAGTGCGTCACGAACACCACCGTCTTCTTCGTCCTGTCCCACAGTTCGAGTAGCTGCTGGTTGAGCTTGTCGCGGACGATTTCATCGAGCGCGCCGAAGGGCTCGTCCATCAGCAGGAGTTTCGGATCGAAGGCCAGTGCCCGGGCGATCGACACCCGCTGCTGCATGCCGCCCGACAGCTGCCAGGGAAATTTCTTCTCGAAGCCCGTGAGATTGACGAGTTCAAGGTTGCGCCTGATGCGCCCGGCCTGATTGTCGAGCCCCATGATTTCCAGCGGCAGGCCGACATTGCGCTCGACGCTACGCCACGGATAGAGCGCCGGCGCCTGGAACACATAGCCATAGGCGCGCTTCAGCCGCGCCTCTTCCGGGCTCATGCCGTTGACCATGATCGTGCCTTGGCTTGCCCGCTCGAGATCGGCGATCACCCGCAAGAGCGTGGTCTTGCCGCAGCCGGAAGGCCCGATGAACGAAACGAATTCGCCGTCGGCCACGGAAAGATCGACCTTGGACTATGCATAGACCGGCCCATCCGCCGTCGCGAAGGTGAGGCTCACATCCCTGGCCTCGATCACGGCCTTGGCCGCCATGGTCCCTCCCCGGGAGTTTCTTGTGATTTCCG
>JANMQB010000112.1:0-1661 GCA_031370155.1 Hyphomicrobiales bacterium
CTCGATATTGCCATCGACGATCCCTTCAAGGGCTTCGCCATCGCAACGGCGGATTTTGCCGCCATCGGCCGGATGATCGTGGCATTGAAATTGCCAATTCTCGTGGTTCAGGAAGGCGGTTATCCCTCGCCCGGTCTCGGCGCCAATCTTGCCTCGCTTTTGGAGGGGCTCGGCGCATGAGCGTCCGGTTGCGCGACATGCGGCCCGAGGAAGCCGAGCGGATTGCCGCCATGGTGGCAGGCCTTGCCCGCGACGTAGGCGCGGCGATCGTTCCCCAGATCACCGGGGAGAAGCTCAATGCCAGCCGCGACCTTGTCGATGTCGTCGTCGCCGAGGACGGCGGCACACTGCTGGGCGCCATCCTGACCCTCATGACCTTCTCAACCTGGCGCGGCGCCAAGGGTCTCTATGTCGTCGATCTTTTCGTCGAGGGCGCGGCGCGCAACCGCAACATCGGCCTGGCGCTGTTGCGCGAGGCGGCAAGGCGGGGGCGGGATAAGGGCGCCTGTTTCATCAAGCTCGAGGCCGATCATACCAATTTGGGTGCCGCACGCTTCTACAAGCGTCTAGGATTTGCCAAGAAAGAGGAAGACAGGCTGTTCGTTCTCGAGCACGATAGGCTGGAAACATTCATTGCGGACAAGGAGCGGTCATGACCATCAAGCGCGTCGGATTGATCGGTGTCGGCCTCATGGGCCACGGCATCGGCAAGAACATCCTGAAAAAGGGCTTCGGACTCACGGTGATGGCGCATCGCAACCGCGAGCCGGTCGACGATCTCCTGGGCCTGGGCGCCAAGGAGCTGGGCAGCCCCTATGCCGTCGCCAAGGCCTGCGACATGGTCATTCTCTGCGTCACCGGAACACCGCAGGTCGAAGCCACCGTCTATGGCGAATACGGACTCCTGAGCGCGGTGCGCGAGGGCTTCATCATCGCCGATTGCTCGACCGCCGAGCCCCATTCGACGCTCAAGATCGCCGCCGATGTCGAGGCCAAGGGCGGCCATTTCGTCGATACGCCGATGACGCGAACCCCCAAGGAGGCCGCGGAAGGCAAGCTCGGCCTCATGGTGGCGGGGCCGAAAGAGGTGCTGGCGCGGATCAGGCCGGTGCTCGATTGCTTCGCCGACACCATCGTCCATGCCGGCGAGGTGGGAGCCGCGCATCGGCTGAAACTCCTCAATAATTTCCTTGCCCTCGGCCACGCGGCAATGGCGGCTGAAGCCATCACCGTTGCCGCCAAGGCCGGCATCGACATGCAGGCCTTCCGCGATATCGTCATGTCGGGGGGCGCGGCCTCGGTGATGTTCGGCCGGCTGATCAACGTGCCGCTCGCCGACGACGATACTTCGGCCAAATTCGCCATCCGCAATGCCAGGAAGGACCTGCGCTATTATACCAACATGACCGAACACCTGCCGGTCGCTTCGTTTTTGGCCGAAACTGCGCATCAGCTCTATGTCATGGCCGACAACATGGGTTATGGCGAGCGCTATGTGCCGCGGCTGATCGATGTGCTGGCCAAGGTGAATGGGATCGGCAAGCCCTGACCGCCCAGGACTTGACAGCCACCCGGATTGGTTCCTCACTGCGGGTCGGAGGCCGTTAGCCTGCGTTCCGCCCCGTTTGTGGCGCTGTAGCCGAAGGAGACTGAAAATGACC
>JANMQB010000126.1:0-4291 GCA_031370155.1 Hyphomicrobiales bacterium
GCACCGCCGTCTGGAAGGCGTTGAGGCGCTCGTCGAGGCCCTTGAGCAGCTTGAGCGTTTCCAGACTGCCGGAGCGCAGCGCGGTGAGCGCGGTTTCGAACATGCGGTCGAGAACCTCGGTCATCCGCACCGTCTCGAGCAACGCGTTGGACAGCGCCAGAGTCGGCGCGGCCAGCGACTTGGAATCGAGATAGCGCGGTGCCGCGAGCCGGTCGGCGTCCAGCGTCTCATCGGGCAATAGCTTCAGCATCAGCTTTTCGACCAGCCCGGTGAAAGGCAGCAACAGAAGTCCCACGGCAAGATTGAAGGTGGTGTGGAAAGCGACGGCCGCCTCGACAGGACCCGCCGGAAGGCTCTGCATCAGGGGCCCGATCTTGCCGAGAAAGGCCACGCAGACGATGGCCCCCGCACCCCGGCACAGGAAATTAGCGAGCGGCAGGCGCCGCGCCGCCGGCGGCAGGGCGAGCGTCGCTGTGACCGACGGCAGTCCGCCGCCCAGATTGATGCCGAGGATGAAGGCCAGCGCGCCTGCCAGCTCCAGGCTGCCATTGGCCAGGAAAGAGGCGACCAGCAGGATGGCGGCGAGCGTCGAATGGAACATCCAGGCCAGCGCCGCGCCAACGATGAAGGCCAGAATCGCCTCGCGGCCGACTGCCGCCAGCACGTCGTGGAACAGGCTTGCATCGGTGAGCGGTTTCGTCGCCTCTTGGATGAGCGTCAGCGAAAACAGCATGAGGCCGAGGCCAATGAAAATGCGACCGACATTGTGCGGCCGGAATTCCTCGGTGGCGCTGAAGATCACATAGCCGGCGAACAGCAGGATGGGCGAGGCCCCCAGCGCCAGCGTGCTGCTGCTGCCCGAGGCGAAGAGCGAAGAAACGACGGCCGAACCCAAGTCGGCACCGAGCAGCACCGCCAGGCCGAGCGAGGTGCCGATGGCGCCGGAGGCGGCAATCCCGGCCACGATCAGCGTCATCGCCGTGCCGCTGCCGAGGATGGCGGTGGCAGCACCCCCCGCCGCGAAGGCCTGCAGCCTGCCGCCGAGGCGGTGCTCGATAAAGCGTTTCAGCCGGTCGCCCCAGGCGCGCATGATGCCGGTGCGCACCATGCGCACGCCCCACAAGAGCAGCGCCACGCCGCCCAGCAGATTGACGATGACGGCGGTTCCGGGAGTCACATCACCTCATGCGGGCCATGGCAGCGACCAGGTTTTCACGTTGGTGAAGAACTTCATGGCCTCCATGACGCCTTCCTTGATGCCGTTGCCCGAGTCCTTGATCCCGCCGCAGGGCGACATCTCGATGCGGTATCCCGGCACTTCCCAGATATTGACCGTGCCGACTTCGAGACCCTCGATGAATCGGGTGATCCGGTCAAGCCGGTTGGTGCAGACCCCGGAGGAGAGCCCGAAGGGCGTCGAATTGGAGATGCGGATCACTTCGGCATCGTCGTTTGGCACCCGCACGATGGGAATGACCGGCCCGAAGGTTTCCTCGAACACCAGGTCCGAGCGGTGCGAGACGAAATCGACGGTGATCGGCGGCAGCACCGCGCCCTTGCGGCCGGGATCGTATAGCACCTTGGCGCCCTGTTCGGCGGCCCTGTAGACGCGGGCCTCGAAGTGTTTCGCCGCCTCCTCATGCACCACGGTGCCGAGATCGGTTTCGGGGTCCATGGGATCGCCGAACTTGATCTTCTTCGCCTTGGCCAGCGCCAGCTCGACGAAGCGGCCGGCGACACGCTCCTGCACCAGAATGCGTTTGACCGCCGTGCAGCGCTGGCCGGAATTTTTGGTGGCGCCCGCGACCGCCAGGTCCGCCGCCCTGTCGAGATCGGCATCGGAGAGATCATCGAGCACGATCAACGGATCATTGCCGCCGAGTTCGAGGGCGGCGCGCTTGTAGCAGGCCTTGGCGGCGATGAGCTTTCCCACCCGCACGCCGCCGGTGAAGGTGATGACCGAGATATTTTCGTTGGTCACCATTTCATCACCGATGTCGTGAGGCCAGCCGGTCACCACTTGGAACATTTCCGGCGGCAATCCCGCCTCGTAGAGGATATCGGCCAGCGCCAGCGCCGTCAGCGGCGTCAGTTCGGCGGGCTTGCACACCACGCAATTGTTGCTGGCAATGGCCGGCGCCACCTTGTGGGCCACCATGTTGAGCGGGTGGTTGAAGGGCGTGATCGCCGAGATGACGCCCACCGGCTCTCGCTTGGTGAAAATCTTCCGCGCCTTGCCCTGCGGTGTCAGATCGCAGGAGAAAATCTGTCCGTCGTCGAGAATGGCGAGCTGCCCGGCAAGCGAAAACACGTCATAGGCGCGGCCGCATTCGTAGGCGGAATCTTTCTTGGAGAGGCCGAGCTCCAGAGTGATCATGTCGGAGAGCCTGTCCTTGCCGGCCCGGATCAGCTCGGCGGCGCGGAACAATATCTGCTGGCGCTCGTAACGGCTGAGCTTCGGCTTGAAAGCCGCGGCGATCGCGAATGCCCTAGCAGCATGTTCGGCGCGCCCCGCCGGAACCGTGCCGATCAGCTCGTTGGTATAGGGATAATGCACCGGTATGGCGCCGTCGGCATCGACATGCTTGCCGCCGATCCGCATGGTTTCCTTGATCACGGCGCGGCGGCTTTCGATCTTGTTCATGGACAACTCCTATTCCGCGGCGGCGGCCGCCATGGCGATATGATTGCAGCCGATGGCGAAGGCATCGAAATTGCGGATCACTCCCGAAAGACCCGCCAGCCTGCGGTTGACGATTACCGGCACTTCCTGCTCGGTGAGCCCGCCATGCGAACGCAGGGGTTCCTTGAGACCCGAGAGATCGTGCTTGCCGCGGCTTGAGCCGATAACCTTCGAGGCATTCGGCCCGCCGGAAATGACGATCACGTCGCCCATGCGGTCTTCCGGCAATTCAAAGCGGGCGCAGCCCTCCTTGCGGTTGAGCACCACGTCGATCCCATCTTGCGCCGCGATTGCCGCCATCACGTCTTTGACCTCCGGGCCATAGGCATAGACCGTGGCGAACGAACCGAGTGCGCCGTGATGCACCACGTAAGGATCGGTGATCGGCAGGATGACCTTGGTCTGGCCCGCGCCGAATTTCGCATCGAGCACGTCCTGAAGATAGATCACGTCCGGCTCGCCGCCGGCGAGATGCTTGTCCTTCATTCCATGGTCGGCGACGATCACCAGAATGGCGCCGGCCCGGTCGAGATCGCCGAGATAGCGGTCCATCATGGCATAGAAGGAATTGGCTCCCGGCGATCCCGGTGCATATTTGTGCTGGACGTAATCGGTGGTCGACAGATACATGAGATCGGGCCGCATGGAGTTGAGCAGCCTGCCGCCGGCGGCAAAGACGAATTCGGAAAGCTCCGCCGAATAGACCTCGGGCACGGCCATGCCCACCATGGCGCAGACCTGGTCGATGCCGTTGTTCGTGAGCGTTGCCTTATCAGCCTGCTCGGATGAGAAACATACGGCCGAGCCGTCGAAGATCAGGCCCTTGCCGAGGAGGAGCCGCAGCTTGTCCTTGGCGGTGACGACGGCGATCCTGGCGCCCGCCTTCTGGAAGGCCTCGAAGATCGTCAGCGCCCGCAACCACTTTGGATCGTTCATCATGGTCTCAGCACCCGTGGCCGGATCGATGAGGTAATTGCCGCAGATGCCATGCACGGCGGGCGGGCGCCCGGTGACGATCGACAGGTTGTTGGGATTGGTGAAGCTCGGCATGGCGCAAAGCCCGCGCCGGTTCTCGCCCTTGGCGATGATCCGGTCGAGATTGGGCATGAGACCCCGCCCACGCGCCACTTCCATGTAATCGGGCTCGCTGCCGTCGCAGCAGATAACCACCAACGGCGCTTGCGGCCAGGCATAGGTCCGGCCGTTGACCGACACCGTTTTCCGATTCTGCATCATGAACTTAGGCAACGGAGTTGAATCATTTTCTTAACCCTCAAGGGGCGCGAAATCGGTGACCCGCATCTCCTGCAGGACCTCGCGGACGGCCTTCAGCACATTGCGCATCACCGACTCGTCGATCTGGCCGATAGTGCCGATCCGGAAGCTCGGCCGCTTGGTGAGCTTGCCGGGATAGATGGCGAAGCCGCGTAACCGCAGCGCCTCATAGAAAAGTTCGAATTCGAAATTCGGATCGCGCGGGGTGAGAAAGGTCTGGATGATCGGACCCGCCTCACCGTCATCTAGCAGGGTGGAGAAGCCCATATCGCGCATGCCCTTGATCAGTACCTGGGCGTTGCGGGCATAGCGGGCGTAGCGCCCCGCGGTACC
>JANMQB010000138.1:0-5607 GCA_031370155.1 Hyphomicrobiales bacterium
GCCGGAAGATTGCGAAGCGCTGATGCAGGCGGCGGTGCGGCGCTTCGGCAGGCTCGATATTGTAGTGTGCAATGCCGGGGTGAATGTGAAGAAGAAGGCAATCGATTTCACGGCGCAAGAATTCGACACGGTGATCGGCGGCAATCTGCGCGCCTATTTCCTCACCGCCCAGGCGGCGGCGCGGCAATTCATCCGGCAGGGCACGGGCGGCGCCATCGTCATGAACTCGTCGAACGCCTCGGTGGCGGCATTCGATGAGCTGGCTCCCTATTGCGCCGCCAAGGGCGGCGTCGACATGCTGGTCAGGGCGCTAGCCTGTGAATGGGGGCCGCAGAAGATTCGCGTCAATGCCTTCAATCCCGGCTACACCAATCATTCGATGACCGGCGAGGGCCAGGCCTATCTGGCAAAGGCGGCCAGGGAGATCGCGGCGCGGACGCCGCTCAGGCGCATGGCGGAGATGCGCGAGATGGTGGGCCCTGCCGTATTCCTTGCTTCCGATGCCGCCTCCTTCGTCACCGGCACGATCCTTCTGGCCGACGGCGGCTGGTGCGCCCAGTGAGCGATTTCGACCATCCCTGGCCGGCGCTCGAAGCGGCGGCACGGAGATGGCCCGATGCGGAGGCACTGGTATTTCCGCATCAGAAGACGCGGCGGAGCTTTGCGCAATGGCACGCGGATACCTTGCGGCTAGCGGGCGCACTTGCGGCGCGCAGGCTTGGCCGCGGCGATCATGTGGCGCTTCTGGCCGAGAACCGCGCCGAATGGCCGGTCATACAGATGGCCTGCGCGGCGCTGGGTGCCGTCTTCGTGCCGCTCAACAGCCATTACCGCAAGGACGATCTTGCCCATGGGCTCAGGCAATCGGACGCCCGCGCTCTCATCTGTTCGACGAGTTACCGGTCGAACCCCTATCTCGACAATGTAAGGGCGCTCAGGCCGGAGCTTCCCTCGCTTCGTCATGTGTTCGCGCTCGAGACGGATTATCCGGCGCTGATCGGGGAGGCGAGAGCGTTCGCGCCCGCAGCCTGCGATCCGGGCGATGTCGCCGCTTTGCTTTATACTTCCGGCACCACGGGGTTTCCGAAGGGGGCGCTGCTCTCGCATCGCGCCATGATGATGGATGCGCGCGGCGCCGCCGAGCGGCTGGGCCTGCGGGCGGGCGACCGCTGGACCTCGATCATTCCGCTGTTCCATTGCGCCGGCTGCATCATGAATATGTTGGGATGCCTGCAGAAGGGTGCAGCCTATGTGGGCGTGCCGGGCTTCGATCCGGAAACCATGTTCAGGATCATCGAAGGCGAACGCTGCACGTTTCTGTCGGGCGTGCCCACTTCCTATCTGGCGATGCTCGATCATCCGGCGCGCGGCACATACGATCTTACATCGCTCAGGGCGGGGACCTGCGGCGGCGCCGATTGCAATCCGGAGGTGCTCAGGCGCTGTGCCGGGAAATTTCCGATGCCTGGTCTTGCCCAAGTCTATGGCCAGACGGAAGGCGCCACATTCTTCGCCTGCCCCGAGGCCGACGACCCGCTGCGCTGGGAGACGGTGGGGAGAATTCTTCCGGGCTATGAAATCCGCATCTGCGATCCGCAATCGCTTGCCACGCTGGCTCCGGGCGGTATCGGCGAAATCCAGGCGCGCGGGCCCATGGTAATGCAAGGCTATTACAACATGCCGGAGGTGACCGCCGAAACCATCATCGACGGCGGTTGGCTGCGCAGCGGCGATCTCGGCACCATGACCGGCGACGGGCATCTCGTCGTTGCCGGAGGCCGCTTGCGCGATATGATCATCCGCGGCGGCGAGAACATCTATCCGGCCGAGATCGAGAATGTTCTGCAGCAGCACAGGGCGGTTGCCGGCATCGCTGTCTTCGGCATGCCCGATGCCTATTACGGCGAGACGGTCGCCGCGGCGGTTAAACTTGCCACAAATGCCGCGGCCGCAGAGCTGCAGACCTATTGCGCGGCCCGCATCGCCAAATTCAAGGTGCCCGCCACGATCTACCGGGTCGATCAATTTCCGCTGACGCCATCGGGCAAAATCCGCAAGGTGGATCTTCGTCAGTGGGCGGAGGACGGGCGGATGGAGCTCCTGCCATGACGCTCACCTTCTGGTTCGACGTGCATTCGCCCTGGTGCTATCTGGCCGCGCACCGGGTGGGCGATGTGGCGCGCAAGCACGGTCGCGATCTGGTGTGGCGGCCGTTGCACCTGCCGCGGCTCCTCGATGCGATCGGCGGGCGGAGGCCCTTGGAGGCCAATGCCGCCTTCGTGCGCTGGATCAAGCAGGATGTCGCCGATTGGGCGGAGATGCTCGACATGCGCATCGCCTACCATCCGCAATATCCCTTGCGCAATTCGCGGGCGCTACGAGCCTGCCAATATGCGGCGGATCAGGGCGGGGGTGAGGCTTTCGCCAAACGGATTCTCCGCGCCTATTGGGCGGAGGCAGGCGATATCACCGATCCCGCTCTCATCGCGGCGTGGGGTGCCGAGTGCGGACTCGATGCCGCCGGCACCCGCGAAGCGGTACTGAGCGACAGCTACAAGAGCCGCATCGAACTCAATACCGAGGAGGCAATCGCCCGCGGCGTCTTCGGCGTGCCCACGGTGGACACGGGCAGCAAACTCTATTTCGGCAACGACCGGCTGGAGATGCTCGACCTGCACCTCAGTCGCGGTCAGTTCTTGAGCCGGTAACCGGTCTTGAATATCCAAGCCACGAGGGCGAGGCCGGCGGCCAGGAACGCGAGGATCACCGCGACGCTGGCCAGAACACTTACATCGGCCTTGCCGAAGAAGCTCCAGCGCAGGCAGGAGATCAGGTAGACCACGGGATTGAACAGGCTGACCTTCTGCCAGAAGGGCGGCAGCATATCGATGGAATAAAAGCTGCCACCGAGAAAAGTGAGCGGCGTGATGACGAGCATGGGCACGAGCTCCAGCCGCTCGAAACTGTCGGCCCAAATGCCGATGATGAAACCGAGAAGGCTGAAGGTGACGGCGCTCAGCACAATGAACAGCAACATCCAGACGGGATGGGCGATTTGCATCGGCACGAAGAATGCGGCGGTCGCGAGAATCAGCAGCCCGAGCATCACCGATTTGGTTGCCGCCGCGCCCACATAGCTGATCACGACCTCAAGTGAAGATACCGGCGCGGAGAGGACTTCGAAGATCGTTCCGGTGAAGCGCGGGAAGTAGATGCCGAACGAGGCGTTCGAGACGCTCTGCGTGAGGATCGACAGGATGATGAGACCCGGCACGATGAAAGAGCCGTAACTCACGCCGCCCACTTCCGGGATGCGCGAGCCGATGGCCGAACCGAAGACCACGAAATAAAGCGAGGTGGCAACCACCGGCGCGATGATGCTCTGGGCCGGGGTGCGGAAGGTGCGGGCCATTTCGAATTTGTAGATGGCGCGGATGGCCTCGAGGTTCATGTCCGTTTCCTCACCAGGCTCACGAAAATTTCTTCGAGCGAGCTTTGCCGCGTCTCGATATCCCGGAAGCGTACGCCCGCGTCATCAAGATCCTTGAGGAGCGAAGTAATGCCGGTGCGTGCGGAGTGAGTGTCGTAGGTGTAGACGAGGTCGCTGCCGCCATTGCCGAGCTCGAGCCGATGCGTTTTGAGTTTCGCCGGGATGCCCTTGAGCTTTTGCTGCAGATGCAGCGTCATCTGCTTGCGGCCGAGCTTGCGCATGAGTTCGGCCTTGTCCTCGACAAGGATGATCTCGCCCTTGTTGATCACTCCGATGCGGTCTGCCATCTCCTCGGCTTCGTCAATATAGTGAGTGGTAAGAATGATCGTGACGCCCGAGGCGCGCAAGTCGCGCACGAGCTGCCACATATCGCGCCGCAGTTCGACATCGACACCGGCGGTGGGCTCATCGAGAAACAATATCTGCGGCTCGTGCGCCAGCGCCTTGGCAATCATCACCCGGCGCTTCATGCCGCCGGAGAGGGTGATGACATTGCCGTCCTTCTTGTCCCAGAGAGACAGGTCTTTCAGGACCTTTTCGATATGGGCCGGAGCGGGCTTCAATCCGAACAGGCCGCGGCTGAAACTCACCGTCGCCCAGACGCTCTCGAAGGCCGCGATGGTCAGCTCCTGGGGCACAAGTCCGATCAGCGAACGCGCCGCGCGGTAGTCGTGGAAAATGTCGTAGCCGCCGGCAAGGACAGTGCCTTCACTTGGCGTGACGGTGCCGCAGACGATGCTGATCAACGTGGTCTTGCCGGCGCCATTGGGTCCCAGCAGCGCAAAGATCTCGCCCCGACGGATGTCGAGATCGACCCTTTTCAGGGCCTGGAACCCGGAGGCGTAGGTCTTTGAAAGTTTGGCGACGGAAATGATCGGCTGCATGGAACCCGCGTTAGCCGAGAGATGTTTCGCACACAAGTGGTGGCGCCGGTCACGTTTCCGCTATCACCAGGACCTATATCTTCGACAGCCGTCCGTTCTGGCCGAGATAGGCGACGATCTGCTCGGCGGCGGCTTCGGCGGAAAGTTTGGTGGTGTCGAGGCGGATTTCCGGGCTCTCGGGCTCCTCGTAGGCGGAATCGATGCCGGTGAAGTGCTTGATCTCGCCGCGCCGCGCCTTGGCGTAGAGGCCTTTCACGTCGCGCCTTTCGGCTTCGGCGAGCGGCGTGTCGACGAAAATCTCGACGAATTCTCCAGCCTCGACCAGCTCGCGCGCCATCAGCCGCTCGGAGCGGAAGGGCGAAATGAAGGAGACGAGCACGATCAGCCCGGCATCGACCATCAGCCGCGTGACTTCGGCGACGCGGCGGATGTTCTCGACCCGGTCGGCATCGGTGAAGCCCAGATCGCGGTTGAGCCCGTGGCGGACATTGTCGCCGTCGAGCAGGTATGTCATGTGGCCACTGGCGTGGAGCTTCTTCTCGACCAGGTTGGCGATGGTCGATTTGCCCGCCCCGGAAAGTCCCGTGAACCACAGCACGGCGGGTTTTTGCCCGGCCTTGGCGGCGCGCGAGGCCTTGTGCACGTCGACCGCCTGCCAGTGAATGTTGGCGGCGCGGCGCAGCGCGAACCGGATCAGCCCCATGCCGACGGTGTTGTTGCTGAAACGGTCGATAACAATGAAGGAGCCCAGATGACGGTTCTCGGCATAGGGCTGAAACGCAATTGGCGCATCGAGCTCGAGATTGCAGACACCGATCTCGTTGAGCGCCAGCGACTTGGCCGCCACATGCTCCATGGTGTTGACGTTGACCTTGTGCTTCAGGGCATCGAGCGAACCCGGCAGTTGCCTGGTGCCGGCCTTGATCACGTAGGGGCGGCCCGGCAGCATCGGCTCGTCGCCCATCCACAACAGGTCCACCTCGAACTGGTCCGAGACCTCGACCGGATCGGCGGCGGCGCACAGCACGTCGCCGCGGCTTATGTCGATCTCGTCCTTGAGTGTCACGGTGAGCGACTGGCCGGCCAAGCCCTCAGCGAGATCGCCGTCATAGGCGACGATGCGCTCGACGGCCGAGACCCTCGCCGAGGGCAGAACCTTGATGGCATCGCCGGGACGCACGGTGCCGCTGACGATGGTGCCGGAAAAGCCGCGGAAGTTCTGGTCGGGGCGGT
>JANMQB010000162.1:0-1593 GCA_031370155.1 Hyphomicrobiales bacterium
CAAAAAAACTGGCCTGACAAACGAAGAGCGCCGCCCTGCGGCAGCGCTCCCGTCGTTCGAAGGCAAGTCTTAGGCCGCCCGCTTGGCGTCCAGAACCTTGGTGTCGCCCACCGTCCGGACGGCGATGGTGCGGGGCTTCATGGCTTCCGGAATCTCGCGCTTGAGCGAAATGTGGAGGAGGCCGTTGTCCATATCGGCGCCCTTCACCTCGACGTGGTCGGCAAGCTGGAAGCGGCGCTCGAAGGTGCGGGCTGCGATTCCCTGGTGCAGGAACTCGGTCTTGACTTCAAGCTTGTCGGCCTTGTTGCCGGTGACGGTGAGGGCATTGCCCTTCATTTCGATATTGATATCGGCCGGGCCGAAACCGGCCACCGCCATGGTGATGCGGTATTCATCCTCGCCAACGCGCTCGATGTTGTAGGGCGGATAGGCGGGGGTCTCGAAGCCTGCGGCGTCGTCGAGCATCTGGGCCAGACGGTCAAAGCCGATGGTGGAGCGATACAGGGGGGTTAGGTCGAACATGGGACATTCTCCTTGAGCAATGTTGCAGTCTTGCCCGCCTTTCGGCCGGGCGCTTGGTTGCAGGCCCATCGCAACGGCGCCTGCATAGCTTCAGATAATTTTTGTGCGGCCGATTTCAAGGGCCGGCCGCTTCATACCGGGTCAGAAAAATCAATAACTTAACCGGAATCCGCCGGCGCGGGCTGAATTGCAGATGAACGACCCCTTCGGATTGCATTCAAGCACGGCCCGGTAGTTTCGGGTCCAGCGATGGCCGCAGTGGTCATCCCGATGAACCGAAACCCGGAGAACCCAAATGATCGCCAAGTCCCTCATCGCCGCCGCCGCGCTCGCCGCCTCCATCACCGCTTTCGCCCCCGCCCAGCAGGCCCAGGCCGGCGTCGACATAATCGTCAATGTTGGCTTCGGTGGCTACTATCGCGGCTACGGTTACGGCCATTACCCGGTCCGCAACCGGTATTACGGCCCGATCAGCTGCCACAAAGGCAAGAACATCGTGGCGTGGTCGGGCTTTTACAATGTCCGCGCCGTCGATTGCGCCCTGCCGGGATACAAGTACACCGCCTGGAGAGGCCGCCACGAATACCTGGTCAAGGTCAATGGGGGCGGCTACATCACCCGCGCCCAGGTGATTTACTAGACCAATTCGGCAGCGGAGCGCCCCGAGCGGGCGCTCCGGTTCCGCCATCAACCTGAACGGCGGATGAACGGGGCTATCGGATTCCGTTCAGCAAGATTCTGCCATGATCGCCGCCAATAAAGCTCACAAGCCTGAATGAGGAGGACATCATGCTACTTAAGGGAACCTTGGCGGCCGGTTTGATTGCCGCCGTGCTCGTATTTGCACCCACGCCGGCCAGCGCCGACACGAACGTGCGCATCGGCATCGGATTCGGAAATTGGCCAGGCGGCGCCTGCGCCGGCCACTTCAGCAACCGCCAGCGCTGCTGGCCGCGCTATAGCCGCGGTTATTGGGTTCCCTACTACTATCCCTATCGCCAGCGCTACGCCCCGGCCTATAACGGTTTCAACTGCAATGAGGCGCGCTGGATCTTGCGCGAGCATGGGTTC
>JANMQB010000186.1:0-3691 GCA_031370155.1 Hyphomicrobiales bacterium
CTCATCATGGGCGGCAAGATCGCCATGCTCGGCATCCCGTCGGGCAAGATGCCGGTCGACTGGAATTCGATCATCTTCAAGGCGCTGACCATCAAGGGCATCTACGGCCGCGAGATGTTCGAGACCTGGTACAAGATGATCGCCATGCTGCAATCGGGCCTGGATGTGCGCAAGGTGATCACCCACCGCATGAAAGCCGCCGAATACGCGCAGGGCTTTGCGCTGATGAAGCAGGGGAGTTGCGGCAAGGTGGTGCTGGACTGGGCATGACGTGACCACGCTTTACTCTCAAGCCCTCGCCGAACTGGCGGGCGTCTTCGACCGGCTCGACGATGCCGCCGTCGACCGGGCGGTGCGGATGATCGCCGAGGCTCGCACCGTCTTCGTCTTCGGCTGCGGCCGCGAGCGGTTGCAGATCATGGGGTTGGCCATGCGGCTGTTCCATCTGGGGCGGCGGGTCGCGGTGGTCGGCGACATGACCGCGCCGCCGGCAGGACCGGGCGATTTGTTCGTTGCCACGGTGGGGCCGGGTGAGCTTGCAACCGCCCAAGCCCTGTTGGACGTGGCGCGCCAGGCGGGGGCGAAGACGCTGGTTATCACCGCCCAGCCCGCGGGCCCTGCGGCGGCACTCGCCGATTTCGTGCTCACCATCCCGGCCCAGACCATGGCCGACGACCGGGCTACCAAGACCTCGGTTCTGCCCATGGGCTCGCTCTATGAGGGCGCGCTGTTCGTGCTGTTCGAGGTGATGGTCCTGAAACTGCGCGGCCTTCTCGGCGTCAGTCCGGACGAAATGCGGGCAATCACACCAATCTGGAGTGACTGCAATCCCGCCCATGCGAGGAGCATCAGACCTCTAACAGGTTGCTGAAAGACCTTTCGCGCGGCCATCCTTCGAGGCTCGGCCCTTCGGGCCTCACGCCTCAGGATGAGGACTTCGAGTAGCTTACCTCACCCTTGTAACTTGAATTCCGCATCATCGGCTATTCGCGTTCGAGGCGGCTTGGCCTGGGGCTCGCAGCGTGCGCCACGCCATCAGGGCGAGAATCGCCGCCGCCGCATGGGCAAGAGCGATGAGCAATGCCAAGCTGGCTATCGGCATGTTAGCCTGCCCGAATTGGGAAAACACTTCGCGCACGTCCAGGAGCGCCGCCGCTCCCGCCAGCGGGATTGTCAAGAGGAAAGCCGGTTTCCACAAGCGCAGAACGGCGACGGCCAGCAGAAGCGAGACGCCCACGAATCCCCACACAAGCCACGGATTCTCAAGGTTGACGCCAAAAATCTCTTCGGCTTGTTCGCCGCCCTCGCCGGCTTCGTGCGCTTCCGCTTCGGAGTCTTCGGCTTGTATATTCCCTTCCTGCGACTCTCCCGCCCCGGTCGGCGCGCCGGCTTCACCTGCCTCCGATTGGGTGCCGGCCGCGGACGTTTCGCGGGACTTGCCGCTTCGTTCCATCAGGACGGCCAGCGCGAAAATCACGGCGGAGATCGCCAGCAAAGCGGCGGTCCAACGCGCCAGTGCGGTTGGGCTAAATCGACTCATCATCTGTATTTACTCCCTTAATAGCGCATCATCCTCGAGCGGCGGCGGAGCTACCCGGTTGGGGTATGAGCAGTAACGACCTGAAAGGCGAGGGGAAACCGGCTCATGCCTGACGGTTGGCGAAACGGGGCCAGGTGGCGATCGACCGCTGCCCGGGCTTCCGGCATCTTCTCGTTCGGCACACCCGCCAATACCAGTTGGGCATCGTCCACGAGCGCGTCCTCGGGTACGTCGATGCTGATGTCATGGGTCGCGAGCGAGATCCCGGCAAAACCCGCTCCTTCCAAAATCTTTCGGACATGTTCGGCATCGGCCAACGCGAATGGACCCGTTGGACTTTTCCCGGGTGGTGGCGGCGGAGGAGGCGGCACGATGCCCGCCAGAGCGGAAGCGAAGTACCATGGGTTTTTCACCGCCGCCTGCCAGCAGGCGAATCCGAGCCGGCCCCCGGCGGCCAAGTGATCGCGTATATTGCTGAACGCGGCCTGGGGCTCATCGAAGAACATCACCCCGAACTGGCTCATAGCCACGTCGAAAGGACCACCTTGGACCCGGTCCAACTGAACGTCCACGACTTCGAACGAGATGTTCTCCGCCCCCGCTTCGGCCGCCCGCCGCGACGCCAAGGCCGTCAGTGGCACCGAGATGTCGGCACCGACCACCGCTCCATCTTTTCCCACTCTTCTGGCGGCCTCAATCGTTGCGGTTCCGCCGCCGCAACCGATGTCGAGCACCTGCTCGCCGTGCTTCAGTTCCAGCGCTGCCAGCAGCACCGGCGTCACCATGTTGGTGAATCGCTCCCGCTTCGGCCAGCATTCGGTCCAAGCACTGTCATTCCAGCGCTGCCGCTCCGCTTGATTTGCTTTCATAAGATCGATCCCGGGCCGTGGAGGAGGAATCCGTGCTTCTGAACCCATTCATCTGCCGAAGTCAAAGGGATTGAATTCGGGGCGGCGCCCCCCGGGAAGCGATCCGAATTGCCACCCCAATCCCGCCCTTGCGCGAGGGGGGCCGGAGTTGATAACTGACGCCCATGCTCTCCGCCTATGGAACCGCCAATGGCTGCCTGACCGAATTCGCCGCCTCGCCCGAGCCGGCGGTGCCGGAGGCTGCGGTGTGGCTCGATCTGGTCGAGCCCACGGCGGCCGAGGAGTCAGCCGTCGAGAAGGCCCTTGGCATCGACATTCCCACCAAGGAGGAACTCGCCGAAATCGAGGCCTCGAGCCGCCTCTATCAGGAGGATGGCGCGGCCTTCATGACCGCCAACCTGATCCGCCGCGGCGAGCACGACCGGCCCGAATCCTCGCCCGTCACCTTCATCGTCAAGGATAACCGGCTGATCACCATCCGCTATCACCACCCCCAGGCCTTCCCCATCTATGTCAAGCGGGCGATGAAGCCACAGTCCACCGCCATGACCGGCTGGGGCATCTATATCAGCCTTCTTGAAGCGGTCGTCGACCGCGCCGCCGACCATCTCGAGCGCGTCGGCCAGATCGTCGAGGAGACCTCGAAGAAGACCTTCGGCGCCGGCCGGACGCTGGCTGGCGGGCGCAAGCGCCAGCGCCGGCGCGACGTCAATCTGCGGGAGCTCATCGAGAATATCGGCGAGGAGGGCGACTTCACCTCCAAGATGCGCGAAAGCCTGGTCTCCATCGGCCGCATCGTCGCCTTCGCGCAGGCCTTGACCGAGCAGATGAAGCAGACCCGCGAAATGAAGGACAACCGCGCCCGCATCAACATCCTGCGGCGCGATATCCAGTCGCTCACCGATCATGCCTCGTTCCTCTCGGCCAAGATCAGCTTCCTGCTCGATGCCGTGCTCGGCCTCATCTCGATCGAGCAGAACGGCATCATCAAGATTTTCTCGGTGGCGGCCGTGGTGTTCCTGCCGCCATCTCTGGTGGCCAGCGTGTATGGCATGAACTTCCGCGTCCTGCCGGTACTTGAGTGGTATTTCGGCTATCCCTTTGCGCTGGCGCTCATGGTGCTTTCGGCCGTTCTGCCCTTCCTCTATTTCAAGCAGAAGGGCTGGCTGTGATGCCTGTCGTGCTGTGGATCGCGGCGGGCGGCGCCTTGGTCAGTGCGCTGGCAGCATGAGGGAAGTGAAGCGCCATGGCGTGTCCGCCGAGGAAGCGGGCATGCGGCTCG
>JANMQB010000224.1:0-4794 GCA_031370155.1 Hyphomicrobiales bacterium
GAGCAGCAGATTGCGC
Organism: Hyphomicrobiales bacterium; assembly: GCA_031370155.1. GTDB lineage: Bacteria > Pseudomonadota > Alphaproteobacteria > Rhizobiales > Aestuariivirgaceae > Aestuariivirga. Next base: position 17 of record JANMQB010000224.1, read on the forward strand.
CCCACCCGCAGCAGCGCCACGTCCATGTGACCGTCCCCGTCGACATCCAGCGGATAGGCGCCCGTTGCCATTGCCGCTTCCTTGCCGAGATCGAAAGGCACTTCGCGGAATTTCAGCGCCCCGCCAACCGGGCTTTCATTGACATAGAGCCGCGCCGGGTTCTTGCCGCCGGCCAAGCCGGCACCCGTCAATCGCGGCACACCTTTGGTCGAAATGCGCGACATGTCGATCGCCTTCGGCGGCATCAAGGCGGTGGATCACGCCAGCCTCGAGCTTTATCCCGGCGAAGTGGTGGGCCTCCTCGGCCACAACGGCGCCGGCAAATCGACACTGATCAAGATTCTGTCGGGCGCCTACAAGCGCGACGCCGGCGAGATATTGATCAACGGCGAGAAAGCCGAGATCCACAATCCGCGCGACGCCAAGCGCTACGGCATCGAGACCATCTACCAGACCCTGGCGCTGGCCGACAATGTCGATGCCGCCGCCAACCTCTATCTCGGCCGCGAACTGCGCACCAAATTCGGCACCCTCGACGACATCGCCATGGAATCGGAGGCCCGCCAGGTGATGGGCCGCCTCAACCCGAATTTCCGCCGCTTCAAGGATCCGGTGAAATCGCTGTCCGGCGGCCAGCGCCAGTCGGTGGCGATCGCCCGGGCCATCCACTTCAACGCCCGCATCCTGATCATGGACGAGCCGACGGCGGCGCTGGGCCCCCAGGAAACCGCCCAGGTGGGCGAACTGATCAAGCAGCTCAAGGCCGAAGGCATCGGCATCTTCCTCATCAGCCACGACATCCACGACGTCTTCGATCTCGCCGACCGGGTGAGTGTGATGAAGAACGGCCGCATCGTCGGCACCGCCAGCGTCAAGGACGTCACCAAGGACGAGGTTCTCGGCATGATCATTCTCGGCAAGTGTCCGCCGGGCGCCATTCCGGGACCGGGCGCCATCCGCGACGCCGCTTGACCGGTCATGACCGGGCCTCGATCTTCTTCAGCTTCTCCGGCGTGCAGACAAGGCGCAGAATGGTGCGGGTGTTGAAATCGAGCCGCTCGGCCAGCGCCCGCTCGGCCATCAAGTCGCGCTCAAACACGATCGAGCCGGTGAAACGGTTGGTGAGATAATAATAGCCGATGGCCGCGATGGTGATGTTGACCTGGACGGGATCGAGTTCCTTGCGGAACAGGCCAGCCGCCGCTCCCCGTTCCAGCAACTGCCGCATGCGGTCGACGAAGGGGCGGCTCATCTCCCGTATCCTGGCCGAATCCTTGATGTGCCGCGCCCTATGCAGGTTCTCGCTGTTGACGAGGGTGGTGAATTCCGGATTGTCGAGGTAATATTTCCAGGTGAAGGAGACCAGTTTCTTCAATGCCTCGACCGGACCGAACCGATCGAGCTCGAGTTTCGCCTCGGCGGCACGGATGTCGCCATAGGCTTCTTCCAGCACGATGCGGAACAGCTCCTCCTTGTTGCCGAAATAATGATACATCATGCGCTTGTTCGACTTGGCGCGCAGCGCGATGTCGTCGACGCGGGCGCCGCCCAGGCCCTTGCGGGCGAATTCCGCCTTGGCCGCCGCCAGAATGCGCTGCCGTGTCGCCTCCGGATCGCGGGTTCCGTGGAGTTTTTTCGCCAGCATGACGTGCGCCGCCTCCCCGGTTTGATATAACGAACCGGTTAGTTATAACTAGCCCAGAACAACATACCTGACAAGGGTGGTTGCGGAGTGGGTTGGATGTTCGCTCATGTTATTGTGGGCGGCGGCTCGGCGGGCTGCGTGCTGGCCGCCAGGCTCAGCGAAACAGCCGCGTCGCCGCCTTCTGCGACAAGCGCAAGCCGGTGTTCTGATCGGCTGCGCCCTCACGCCATCACCATGGACCGTGCCAAGGTGCTGGTGATCAAGTAGGAACCGGCGCGTCCTCGCGCAGCAGGCCCTTGCGCTTCAGATCGTACCAGAGATCGACGGGGATCGGATGGCTGACCCAGGCGATATTCTGCTTCATCTGCGCGACGGTGCGGGTTCCCGGCACGTGGGCAGCGATTGCCGGATGGGCGAGCAGAAATTGCAGCGCCGCGGCGGCGAGCGGCACCTTGTAGACCTTGCACACCGCCTCGATCTTCCGCACTTTTTCCATGATGGGTTCGGGCGCCGGCTGATAATTGTATTTGGCGCCGGGCACCGCGCCGGTGGCGAGGATGCCGCTGTTGAGGCCGCCGCCGATCACTACCGCCGCGTTGCGCTTCACGCAGAGCGGCAGCAGCTCGCCGAGCGAATCCTGTTCCAGGAGCGTGTAGCGGCCGGCGACCAGCAGGCAGTCGAAGTCGCCGTGCCTGAGAAAATCGTAGGAGACCTGCCAGTCGTTGACGCCGACGCCGATGGCCTTGACGGCGCCCTGCTCGCGCAGCTTGACCAGCGCCCGGTAGCAGCCGTCCATCGCCTGCTTGAAATAAACCTTCTGCTTCTCCGGCCCGTGGGTGAAGACGTCGCAATCGTGAATGAAGAGGATGTCGATGCGCTCGAGGCCGAGCCGCTGCAGCGAGTCCTCGAAGGAACGCATGGTGCCGTCGTAGGAATAGTCGAAATGGCAGGTGAAGGGCAGGCCGTCGACCCACGGCTTGAAATCGGTGGTCTTGCGCGGCGAGGCCTTAAGCACCCGGCCCACCTTGGTGGAGAGCACATATTCGTCGCGCGGCTTCCAGCGCAGGCTGTAACCGAGGCGGGCTTCCGACAGGCCATGGCCGTAATAGGGTGCGGTATCGAAATAGCGCATGCCGGCATTCCACGCATGCTGCACCATGGCATCGGAATCGGCCTCGCCGATCGGTTTCAGGAAATTGCCGATGGGAGCGGCGCCGAAACCCATGTCGGTGACCTTGAGGGTGCTGCGCCCGAATTTCCGCCAATTGATGCCGGCCATGTTCGCACTCTCCCGCCTTGGCTTTGCGGCACGCTACATGACGTAACCAGTTGGTTCAATATCGCCGTGACGATGGCATGCGGCGACCGCCGCGGCTACAGTGACCCATGGCCTTCGACATCGTCGCCATCGGCGAGCCCCTCTATGAACTGAACCGCCAGCCCGACGGCCGCTTCCTGCAGGGCTTCGGCGGCGATACCTCCAATGTGGCGATTGCCGCGAGCCGGCTCAGCGCGCGAACTGCCTATGTGACGCGGCTCGGCCGCGACATGTTCGGCGATGCCTTGCTCGAATTATGGGCGAAGGAGGGGGTCGACGTCTCGGCCGTTGCCCGCGACGACGGGGCGCCGACCGGCATCTATTTCGTCACCCATGGCGCTGGCGGTCATCAGTTCACCTATCTGCGTAAGGGTTCCGCCGCCAGCCGCATGGTGGCGCGAGACGTGCCGGAGCAACTGATCGCGCAAGCGCGGTATCTGCATGTCTCAGGGATAAGCCAGGCCGTCAGCGAAACGGCGGCTGCCGCCGTCGACCATGCCATTGCCATCGCGGCCAAGGCCGGCACGGCGATCTCCGACGATACCAATTACCGGCCGAAGCTCTGGCCGGCGGATGCGGCGCGGGCTGCCATGGAGCGCACCGCGGCCCACGCCGCCATCCTCAAGACCTCGCTGGAAGACGCCGCGTCAGTCCTGCAACTGCGCGGACCGCAGGCCGTCGCCCGCCACTTCATTGGATTGGGCAGCAAGGCGGTGATCGTAACACTCGGCGCCGACGGCATTCTGGTGGCGACGGCGGCACGCAGCGCCATCATCTCCGGCTTCAAGATCGACGCGGTGGATGCAACCGGCGCCGGCGATGCCTTCACCGGAGCTCTGCTGGCGGAGCTGGTGCGCGGCGAAGAATTGTTCGCCGCCTGCCGCTTCGCCAATGCCGCCGCCGCCCTCTCGACGCTGGGCTATGGCGCCATCGCGCCCTTGCCGCGCCGCGCCGATGTGGTGCGGTTTCTGGCGCAGCGGAAGGAAGCGCAACGATCATGACCGGCGTCGAAACATGCTCCAAGTCTCACTGCACCGTGCCGCGGGCATCGACCTTGACGGCGCCGAGAACTTCATCGTCCTTCACGAACACCACCTTGTCGAAAAGATTGCTCACCGGGCAGACGTGATTGGGTGTCACTCGCACGAGATCGCCGACCTTCGGCTTTTCGGCAACGGCGGAAATATCGAGATAGCCGTGCTCTTCGTTGACGTCATAGACAGGGGCAAGTCCCAGTTCCTGCACCGCGCCATAGCCGGAAAGCCCGAGAAGATCGCTGGTCAAGGCCTTGGAGCCCGCATCGATAATGGCGCGGTCGCCGGTGGGCCGGCTGACGACGGTCGAAAGCACCGTCAGCGCGCAGTCGTCATAGCTGCAGGTGCCGCGCTCGGCCAACGACCGGTCGAAATAGATATAGGTGCCGGCGCGGTATTCGGTGATGTGCGACAGGCCCTCGTCCTTCCACATGTCGGGCGTGCCGCCGGTGGTGATGACCTTGCAGCCAAGACCTGACCGCGCCGCAAGATCGCGGGCGGCTGCGAGGAATTCATCGGCCTGGACGCGGGTGCCGGGACGCGCATAGGTCATCAGGCCGCCGAAGCGCAGGCCCTTGGTGGAGTCGATTGTCTTGGCCAAATCCGCCGCCGCCTGCGGCGATTGCACGCCGTTGCGCTTGGCGCCGGTGTCGCATTCCACCAGCACGGAAATATCGCGGTCGGCGCTTTTCCCGGCAAGACCCAGGCCGCCCACCACCTCGGCATTGTCCGCCACCACGGAGATATCGGTCCGCCGCGCCAAAGCCGCTAGCCGTTGCAG
>JANMQB010000237.1:0-2939 GCA_031370155.1 Hyphomicrobiales bacterium
GCTGACACGGGGCACATCGGAGTAGGCGAAACAGACACCAACCCTTGGGTCGCCCGCGCCATGATCGAGGCACCGGGTACGCACATCATGGGGCTCGGCTTGACCGAAATGCTGATCGGTCAGGACCCGCGCGATGTCGAAGGCCTGTGGGAGAAGATGTACCGCGGCTCGGCCATGACGGGCCGCCGCGGCCTTGGCATTTGCGCCATTGGCGCGCTTGACATGGCGCTCTGGGATCTGGTGGGCAAGATCGAAGGCAAGCCGTGCTGGCAATTGATGGGTGGCGCCACCAACCGCACGATCACGCCCTATGCCTCGCTGCTGCCCGAGGGCGACGATCTCGAAACTTACGGCCGCGTCCTGAAAGAGCGTGCCGTGGCGGCGAAGCAGCTCGGCTTCCGCGCCGCCAAGCTCGAGATCTGCCTCAAGGGGCCCTATTCTCACAATTCACTTCAGATCGAGGACGACCGCGAATGCGCCCGCATGGTGCGCGACATCCGCAAAGCCGTGGGCCCAAGCATGACACTTATGGTCGACGTGGCCTATGCTTGGCGCGACTGGAAGGAAGCGCTGCGCGCCATCGAGATGTTCGCGGACCAGGACATCTATTTCGTCGAGACCCCGCTGCCGTCGGACGACGTCGAAGGCTACGCCAAGCTGTGCCACGCCTCGCCGGTCAAGATCGCACTCGGCGAATGGCAGAACACGCGGTTCGAATTCCTCGAGTTCATGAACGCCAGGGCCGTGGACGTGGTTCAACCCGACGTCGGCCGGGTCGGCGGCCTCACCGAAGCCAAGCGCGTCGCCATGCACGCCCGCGATCGCGGCCTCGCATTGGTGCCGCACTGCTGGAAGTCGGCCATCGGCATCGCCGCGTCGGCGCATCTCGCCGCCGTGGCCCCGACCTGCACTTACATCGAGTTCATGCCAAAGCAATTGGCCGATTCGGCGCTGCGCCGCGACTTGTGCAGTGTAGAGCTGCCGGTGGTCGACGGACGCATTCCGCTGCCCGACCAGCCGGGCCTCGGGGTCACCCTCGACGAGGCCATGCTGCAGCGCTTCAAGGTCGCTTGATCGTGTCCGGGGTCGACGCATTCACCGACCGCCGCATCCTCATCACCGGGGCTGGCGCGGGCATTGGAGCTACGACGGCACGTCTGCTTGTGGCGCGCGGCGCCCGCGTCGCCATCCTCGACCGCGACGGCGCCGCCGCTTCGACGACGGCCGCCGCTCTGGGCGCCGGCCGGGCCTTGGCCTCAGCCGGCGACGTGACCCATCCCGCCGCCGTCGACGCCATCCTTGCGGCAATGACGGAACGCTGGGGCGGCATCGACGATCTCGTGAACAACGCCGGTACGTGGGATCACGGGCCGATGCTCGAGCTATCGCTCGAGCGCTGGCGCGGGGTGTTCGAAGTGAACCTCATGGCGCCGATCGCAATATCGAACGCCGCCGTACCGCGCATGGCGAGGGGCGGTTCGATCGTCAACGTATCCTCTGTCCTGGGTCAGGTCGCGGCACCCGGGCGCGGTCCCTATTGCGTCTCGAAGAGCGCGCTCATCGCGCTCACCAAGATGCAGGCGGTCGAGTGGGCCGAACGCGGCATTCGCGTCAATGCCATTGCACCTGGCTACATCACCAACGATACGACTCGCGCAATGGCCGCGGCCGGCGGTTTCGACACCGCCGCCATCAACCGCCGAACCCCGCTCGGGCGCTTCGGCGAGGAAGAGGAAGTGGCCGAAGGCATTGCCTATCTGCTCGATCCGCGGCGCGCCGCCTATGTCACCGGCCACGTGCTGGAGGTGAGCGGCGGTTGGACCGCATATGGCTACACTTGAGAGAGGAACATCCGATGATCACCGGTTTCAACCATACGAGCTTCACGGTGACCGACATGGATCGCGCCGTGCGCTTCTGGACCGCTTCGCTCGGCTTCGAAGCTCGATCCGTCTCGCCCCGCTCAGGTGAATGGCAGGCCAAAGTGACGGGCGTGCCCGGTGCCGGGCTGCTCGTGGCCCATCTCTTCGGCCACGGCACCCACATCGAATTGATCCAGTACACATCGGGCGCCGGCGCCGCGCGCCGCATCGACCCGAACATGGCCTGCGCCGCGCATGTCTGCCTCGAAGTGTCGGACATCGAGGAGACCTGGGCGAAGCTGATTGAGGCCGGCGCAAGCCCGCAGGGAGAGGTCACGGTGGTCGACAACGGACCGGTGAAGGGACTGAAGGCCGGCTACCTGCGCGATCCCGGCGGCATCATCATCGAGCTGGTAGAGATACCGCCTGCCAAGCGGTGAGGAAGACGGGTTATGTGTAACCCCTATCGCTTGGTTTCGGACGTCATAACACTTCTGCTTCGGGTCATCAGCGTCGGTTGCTAGTCGTCCGCGCAGTGTCGGCTTACCCCGTGATTGCAGACGACTTGCTGGAGCGCGCAATCAGACGCGTTGGGCCAAATTCAGATATTCAGCTTGTCTGCACCTAGAGCAATTCCCGTTCATTTGGCATAACCGCAATTGATGAGATAGGCGGCGCATTCTTGTGGCGGGAACTTGTTGAGGGCTATGGCGATTTCACGCCAGAGTCGTGTGACGGTGCGGGCGGCGGCCTTGCGCAGGAGAGCTTTGAATTTTGCGAAGACTTGCTCGATGGGATTGAGATCGGGACTGTAGGGCGGCAGGTAGCGCAGACGCGCGCCTGTTGCTTCGATGGCATCGCTGATGCCGGTGACTTTATGGCTGGGCAGATTGTCCATGATGACGATCTCGCCGGGCTTGAGGGTTGGCGCCAGAAATTGCTCGATCCAGGCGCGGAACGTCTCGCCATTCATCGGGCCGTCGAGCGTCATCGGGGCGCTGAGCCCACGCGCGCGCAAGGCTGCGACGAATGTCGTGGTGCGCCAATGGCCATATGGTGTCTTGCACAGAAGCCGTT
>JANMQB010000247.1:0-2647 GCA_031370155.1 Hyphomicrobiales bacterium
GCTGGCCAGTCTCGCGAAGGTGAATTGCACCGTGCGCGGCCTTTCCCCTTCGATCGTCACCTCCGCGGCGTGAAGCGTGGCTTCGCTGGCCAGCGCCGCGGCCAGTGCGGCATCGAGCTCTGCCCTGCCCGTTCCGGTGACGATGGCCGACAGTCGGGCGCCGCGCCTGGCGCCGGCCGACAGTGCCAGGAAGGCCGCATTGGCCTCACGCAGAATGCCTGCCGCGTCCACTTCGGCGATGCCGATCGGCGCATTATTGACGAGACGCGTGAGCCGGTCGGAGGATTCGGAACCGGCGCGGCGCGGCAGCGCGCTTCGCGGAATGACCAGCGAGCGTGTGGGCAAGGCTTCTGATCCGGCGCCGAAATCGGCGCGATGCAGAACCAGCACCGGAAACGGCTTGCCATCCTTGTCCTTGAGGTCGAGTTCGAAACTTTCCGTGACCGCTTCGCCAGCCCGCGCCGCAATCCCGGCGAGAAGCCGCGCGCCGTCGTCGCCGGCGATTGCCGCCAGTGTCAGGCTGCCGTTCTGCGCCTGCGCCACATCGAGGCCGAGCCAGCCCGCCAGCGTGGCATTGAGATAATCGATCTTGCCGCCGGGCTTGGCCGAAAAGAAGCCGGCCGGGGCATGGTCGAGATAGGTGATGATGAATTGCAGGCGGGCGAAGGCCTGCTCCTGCTTGGCCCGGTCGGCACCGATATCCTGCAGGCGCCACAGCGTGTACTGGCGCCCGGCCGCATCGGCGACCGGCGCCACAGTGATGCGCAGCCAGGCGGGGCCGTCGGGTCTGCCGCCCGGCGCCGTGGAGCCGGCGGGCAGACGGATTTCCCTCTCCTCGGTCTTGCCGTCGAGGCCCGCCTGGGCCAGCCGGTAGATCGGTTCGGCAAAATCCGCATGGCCGGAATAGAGCATGTCCATGCTCACCAGCCGGCCGGCGGCGGATGCGGCGGTGAGTTTGATATAGGGGCCGTTGGCATAGACCGCCCGGCCCCGCCCGTCGCTGACCACGAAGGGATCGCCGATCGCATCGGACAGGCCGTCGAAGAATTCGCGTTGCCGCGGCATGCGCCCGATATGCACAACGCCCGCCATCATGCCGAAGGGCACGAAGAGGCCGAGCAACGCCAGCACTGCTCCGAGCACCAGCAGCCATAAGGGAGCGGCGGTCCGCAACAACCAGGCGGCGGCCGAGACGGCGATCGCCAGCAGCAGTGCCAGCGCCAGCGTCAGCAGAGCATCGGTCTTGCTGCGGCCCAAGGCCGCCGGCCCGGCTCCTTCGGCTTTCACCGGCGCCCCGCTCTTGGTCATGAATCTGCCCATCCCCGAATCACGGCCAGTATAGGCATTGTCCTGCCCCGCCCAAATCGTGCTAGATTTGCGCGGCGAATAGCGCCGGGACGCGTGCTTGGAAAGGGAGTGCCCATGGAGTTCGTCAACCCGTACATGAACTACATTATCGCCACGCTGGCCGTCCTGGCGGCGTTGATCGTCGCAATCCTGATCTGGCGCACCCTCAATCTGAAGGTCCGCGGGCGCCGCGGCCAGCGCCTCGGCATCAGCGAATATCACGAACTCGACAAGACCCGGCGGCTGGTGCTGGTGCGGCGCGACAACATCGAGCATCTGATCCTGATCGGCGGGCCGCAGGATGTGGTGATCGAACAGGGGATCGGCATTCCCGGAACCCAGTCCTACGCGCCGCGCGACGACGAGGCGCCGCAGTCCATTCCGATACGCGCCGCACCGCGTCCTCCGGTGTTCGGCGACCAGCGGCCACCCTTGCGCAGTGTCGAGCGCGACGAACCGAAGCTTGCCGGCACGCGCGGTTACGAGCCGGAACAATCGTGAACGGAAAAGGCCCGGCTAGCGCGTGATCGGAAAAAGTGGGCACCGGTTTTCCGTCCGATCGCGCGCCAGCATATAAGCGGCGATCACGTTTATCGCTTCAGATCGATTCAGTCTGAAGTGATCGTGACCTAGGGCCGGGCCTTGAGTTCGTCTTATTGCGCGGCCGCTGGGCCGGGGCCTTTGTGTTCGGCCATGAAGCGGTCGAACTCGTCCTGATCCTTGGCGCGGCGCAGCCGTTCGACGTATTCGCCGAAAGCCCGCTGGTCCTCTTCCAGCTTGCGGCGCTCTGCCTCGAGCCGCTGCAACTGTGTGCGCTTGTAGTCGTCGAAGGCGGCATTGCCGCTCGAGGCGAAGCCAAATCCGCGCCGGCCGCGCCAGCTTTCGAAGTCCGGCTTCTTGAAGGAGGCCCAAGGCGCCTGGCCCTCGGCGCTGCGCGGCCACATCTCGCCGTTCTTCCACTTGATGAACAGCGCCAGAAGGCCGAGCGGCCAGAACACCACGAAGCCCGCCACCATGGCGCCAATTTCCCAGGCCGACCAGCGGCTCTTCAGGCCGCCGCCGCATCTGCGGCGGTGGGTCTCGCCCATTTCCCGTTCGAATGTGCCGGATGCAGTCTGCGTCATGTCGGGCCTCCAAGGTTGCGACATTATTTCAGATAGGAAGCCGTGGCCCGGCTTCAATGGCAAATCGGCACTGCCCGCCCCAGGCGGCTTGCGCAATTCGATCCAACTTCGTAGTGCTTGTCGAAACGGCAGATATGGAGACCGGGCGTGCCTAAACACAAGATTGCACTTCTCAC
>JANMQB010000277.1:0-2536 GCA_031370155.1 Hyphomicrobiales bacterium
CCACGCGGCCGCGCCAAGGTCGACATCGCGCTCGCCAAGGGCAAGAAGCTGCACGACAAGCGCGAGGCGATCAAGGAACGCACCTGGGACCGCGAGCGCGCCCGCATCATGCGCGAAAAGGGCTGAGAGCGATGCAACGTCTCGTCGGCCGCAAGTTGCCCGATGTGGCCTTGCCGTCGACCGGCGGTATCGTGGAAATGCCCGCGCGCATGCAGGGCTGCACCGTCATCTTCTGCTATCCGTGGACTGGTAGACCCGGCCACCCCAATCCGCCCGGCTGGGACGAGGTCCCCGGCGCCCATGGCTCCACACCCCAGGCGCTCGCCTATTCCTCGGCTCACCGACAGTTCCACGCGCGTGGCGCCGTGGTCTATGGGGTGAGCCTGCAGGGCACCGAATGGCAAAGCGATTTCGCGACCCGCTGCGGCCTGCCGTTCCCGCTGCTCTCCGATGCGGCGCGGCAATTCTCGCGGGCCCTTGGCCTGCCCACGTTCGAAACCGGCGGTCAGGACTATCTGGTGCGCCTGACGCTGATCGCCCGCGACGGCGTCATCGCGGGAGTTCGCTATCCAGTGCCCAGCCCCGGGCGCGATGCCGAGGAAGTGCTGGCCTGGCTCGCATCGCTGTGAGCCCGCACCGCGGCGAACACCGCCTCGAACATCGCCGGCGTCAGCACGCCGGTATTGGTGTTGTAGCGCGAGCAGTGATAGCTGTCGAAGAGCCGCAAGCCGCCGAGATCGTGGACGGCGCCGTGGCCGAATGAATAGAGAGATTTCCGCAGCGCCAATGCGGCAAGCACCGCGTCATGGGCGATGCGGCCCAGTGCGACGATCGCCGAGAGCGCCGGCAGGGCGTCGATCTGGGCCCGCAGGAAGCGGTTGCAGGTGGCGATTTCAGCCGGCACCGGCTTGTTTTCCGGCGGCACGCAGCGCACCGCATTGGTGATGAGCGCGTCTACGAGTTGCAAGCCGTCATCCGGATCGGCGCGGAATTCACCGCGCGCCAAGCCGAATTTGATCAGCGTGGCGTAGAGCAACTCGCCGGCAAAATCGCCGGTGAACGGCCGGCCGGTGCGGTTGGCGCCCTTGAGGCCGGGGGCGAGACCCACGATCAGGAGCCGCGCCGCGGCATCGCCGAACGACGGCACCGGAGCGTTGAACCAATCGGCATGGGCCTGGCGCTGCGCCTTGCGGAACGCCGCCAGCCGCGGGCACAGCGGGCAGTCGCGCGCCGGTGTGGCCTCCATCAGATGTCGGCGAAGTCTTCGAAGCTTTCCTTGTTCTGCGGCGGCGGCGCCATGGGCCGTTCGCGCTGGCGCTGCTCGCGTTCGGCCGGATCGCGGCCGATCTCGTCGCGCAAGTCGGCGAGATCGATGAACTGGTCAGTCTGGCGCCGCAGATCGTCGGAGACCATCGGCGGCCGCGTGGTCAGCGTCGAGACCACCGAAACGCGGCGGCCCTTGGCCTGCACGGCGGCGACCAGCGAGCGGAAATCGCCGTCACCCGAGAACAGCACGATGTGGTCGAGATTATCGGCGAGTTGCATCATGTCGATGGCCAGCTCGACATCCATGTTGCCCTTGATCTTGCGGCGGCCCATGGAGTCGGTGAATTCGCGGGCGGGCTTGGTCACCACCTTGTAGCCGTTGTAGTCGAGCCAGTCGATCAGCGGCTTGATCGGCGAATATTCGGCGTCATCGAGCAGCGCGGTGTAATAAATGGCCCGCACCAGCCGCGAGCGCTTGCGGAAGAAGCCGAGCAGGCGCTTGTAGTCGATGTCGAAACCCAAGGCCTTGGCGCAGGCATAAAGATTGGCGCCGTCGATGAACAGAGCGACACGTTCGTCCGGATAGAAGTTCATGATTGAAATCTCCCGCTGCAATATGCGAACGGATGTTTATGCGCTCGCTTTCCCCCTCACAAGCAAAAACATGATCCTGATCGGCCTCGGCAGCAACCTGGAAGGACCCTGGGGCAGTCCGCGCGATGCGGTGCTGCGCGCTCTGCGGGAGCTTGACGGCAACGGCACACAACTTCTCGCCGCATCGCGGTTGCTTGCGACTTCGCCTTACGGCAAAAAGAACCAGCCTGACTATGTGAATGCGGTGGCGAGAGTCGCCACGCATATGCCGCCGGAAGCGCTGATGCGGAGGCTGCATGCCATCGAGCGTCAGGCCGGCCGCCGCCGCGGCATTCGCTGGGGTCCGCGCACGCTCGATCTCGATCTTCTCGACTATCACGGCCGGCGCTTGGCAAAGCCCGGCCGGCTGACACTGCCGCATCCCGGCATCTGCGAGCGCCAGTTCGTGCTGCAGCCGATTGCCGAGATCGCACCGGCCTGGATTCATCCAGTCGAGCATGAGAGCGCGCGGTCGCTGTTGCGCCGCCTTGACAGCCGCGGCGGCGGCGGCGAAATTTAAGCGGGAATTAACCGCCGCGTCCTCATGGTGACGGACGCGGCGCTATCCTTGCGCCGAGGTGGGTAAGCGTATGCGTTACGGTGTTCCTTTTGCGGCGGCCATTCTGCTGATGGCCGC
>JANMQB010000346.1:0-2474 GCA_031370155.1 Hyphomicrobiales bacterium
TGCCGGAACAGCCGATTTTTGGCACCGAAGTGGAAACCGAGAACTACCGCATTCTGGTGATCGGCGATGCGCTGGGGGGCGGGCTGGGCGCCGGTCTGACGCGCATGGCGGAACTCGAGACCGGCTTCGAGGTGACCAACCGCTTCAAGGAGGAATCGGGAGTGGCGCGGCCGGAAGTCCACGATTGGGGCGTGGCGCTGCCCAAGCTTCTGGAAGGCGGCGCCTTCGATAGCGTGGTGGTGCTGCTCGGCAGCAACGACCGGCAGGCGATCCGCATCGACGAGCAGCGTTTTGATTTTGGCACGCCGGAATGGGTAGCGGCCTACATTGCGCGAACCGACCGCATTCTCGATGCGTTGCTGGCGGCCGGCGTCAAGGTCTATTGGGTCAGCATCCCGCCGATGGCCGACCCCGAATACGATGCGGCGATGCGCAAGATCGCCGATCTGCAGCGTGAGCGCGTCGAAGCCAAGGGCGCCAAATTCGTCGATATCCGCAAGGCCTTTCTCAATCCCGACGGCAGCTATACCGATTCAGGGCCCGGCGACGAGGGCGTCGTCCGCCGGCTGAGATCGCGCGACGGCGTCACCTTTTTCAAGCAGGGCAACAACCGCTTGGGCCAGCTGGTGCTGGCGGCGATCAAGGAGGGCATGGCGGAGGAAGTGCCGCCGCAGGGTGCCGAAGTCGCGGCCGGGAAGGGCGATGGCCCGCCGCTCCCCGATGTGCCGCTGTTCGGCCAGGCGGCTGCCGATGGCGGAGCGGTGACGATGCGCCCGGAGGACGTCAAGGTTGCCGATCTCCTGCCCAAGGCATCCGAAGCGGCGGCTCTCGCAGGGCCCGCGGCACGGCTTGCCGGCCTGCGCGCGCTTGCCGTTCCGGGCAGCGCGGCGGAAATGCTGTTTTCGCTCGGCCAGATGCCGGCGCCGCCGGCCGGCCGCGCCGACGATTTCAGCTATACTCCGCCGCAATGATCAGCGCGGCAGATCGCTCGATCCCATGAGAAATTCATCGACGGCGCGGGCCGCCTGACGGCCTTCGCGGATCGCCCAGACGACCAGCGACTGGCCGCGGCGCATGTCGCCGGCGGCAAAGACCTTGTCGAGGCTCGTCCGGTAGTTGTTCACATTCGCCTCGACATTGCCACGGCTGTCGAGCTTGACGCCGAGCCCGGCCAGCATGCCTTCGTGCACCGGATGCACGAAGCCCATGGCGAGAAGCACGAGATCGGTCTTGAGGTCGAATTCGCTGCCGGCGACGGGCTGCATCCTAGCATCGACGCGGGCGCAGTGGAGCTTCTTCACCTCGCCATTCTCGCCGGAGAAGGATTTGGTGACGACGGAGAAATCGCGCTCGGCGCCTTCCTGTTGGCTCGAAGAAGTGCGCAGCATCAACGGCCAGTCGGGCCAGGTGAGGAGCTTGTTTTCCTTCTCCGGCGGCTTCGGCATGATTTCGAGCTGCGTCACCGAAAGCGCGCCCTGGCGGATCGAAGTGCCGATGCAGTCGGATCCCGTGTCGCCGCCGCCGATCACAATGACGTGCTTGCCGCCGGCGAGGATCGGTCGGTTGTCGAGAGGCGGCTCCTTGGCGACGCGGCGGTTCTGCTGTGGCAGGAAATCCATGGCGAAATGGATGCCGGCGAGATCGCGGCCGGGAATGGCAAGATCGCGCGGCTTCTCGGCGCCGCCGGAGAGAAGCACGGCATCGAAACTGTCGGCGAGTTGCTTGGCATCCTGGCTGACGCCGATATGGGTGCCATAATGGAAGACTACGCCTTCCGCCTCCATCTGGGCGATGCGCCGGTCGATCAGGTGCTTCTCCATCTTGAAATCGGGAATACCGTAACGCAGCAGGCCGCCCGCCTTGGGCTGCTTCTCGAAGAGATGTACATTATGTCCGGCGCGGGCGAGCTGTTGAGCCGCCGCCAGGCCTGCCGGTCCCGAACCGACGACCGCGACCTTCTTGCCAGTCTTTTCGGCGGCGATCTCGGGCTTGAGCCAGCCTTGCTCCCAGGCGCGGTCGGCGATCGCACATTCGATGGTCTTGATGGTGACCGGATTGTCGTCGATGTTCAGCGTGCAGGACGCTTCGCAAGGTGCGGGACAGACGCGGCCGGTGAATTCCGGGAAATTGTTGGTCGAGTGCAGATTGCGCGAGGCCTCTTCCCAATTGCCCAGATAGACGAGATCGTTCCAGTCGGGGATCTGGTTGTTCACCGGGCAGCCGGTGTGGCAATAGGGGATGCCGCAACTCATGCAGCGCGCCGCCTGGTTGCGAGTGCCTTCCTCCGACAGCGGAATGACGAATTCATTGTAATGGCGGATGCGATCGGAGGCCGGCTTGTACTTGCGGTCCTGCCGTTCGATCTCCAGAAATCCCGTCACCTTGCCCATTGTCGCGCTCGCATTTCCCCTAATCCGTCATCCCGGCGAAAGCCGGGACCCAAGCATCCGCGCGAAGATTGCTTCGATTTAGCC
>JANMQB010000385.1:0-4991 GCA_031370155.1 Hyphomicrobiales bacterium
ATCCGCGAAGGCGAGCTTCGTTGCATCCATTTCAATGAGCGCCTCGACATGGCGGGCCCGCGCCTTGGCGACGCGCTGGCGCGCCCGCTTCAGCATGTCGGGCGAGAGATCGACGCCGGTCACCTTGAGCGACCGCTTGTAATGAGGCAGCGCCAGCCCCGTGCCGACGCCCACTTCCAAAAGCCGGCCATGGAACTGGTTGGCCCGCGCCGTTGCCTGTTTCACCCCCGCTTCGACGAATTTTCCGAAAGTGGCGTCATAGACCGGCGCCCAGCGCTTGTAGGCGCGGCGCACATCGCCATTGTCGAGTTCGGCAAGTTTGCGGGCTGCTCCCGTCATCGCGGCACTCCTGTAGCGCATGGTCTCCCCGACGATTATGTGGCGGCAAGAGCGGCCCCTTGCAAGACATGATTTGCCCCTACGGCATCGCTCCGGGCGATAAAGCCGCCGCCCAGCACCCGGGCGCCCGTCCCCGGCCCTTCGTAGAGCACGCAGGCCTGGCCGGGCGAAACGCCATATTCGCCGTCATGTATGGTGACGATGTCCCTGCCGCCCGCCCGCCGGATCGCTGCCGGCAGTGCCGCCCGCGTCGAGCGGATCTTGGCATGGACCGGAACCGGCGTCTCGCCCAGTTCCTCGCCCAGCCAGTTGAGCGAGGCGAGCGCAATGTCGCGCCGCAAGAGCGCCTCCCTGGGTCCCACGATCACCCGCCGCCTGGCCGCATCGAGCTTGACCACATAGAGCGGCTCGCCATGGGCCACGCCGAGGCCGCGGCGCTGGCCGATGGTGAAATGGATGATGCCGTCATGGCGGCCGAGACGGCGGCCGTCGACATGCACGATGTCGCCCGCCTCCGCCGCATCGGGCCGGAGTCTCAGGATCACGTCGGCGTAGCGGCCTTCCGGCACGAAGCAGATGTCCTGGCTGTCGGGCTTATCCGCCACCGCCAGACCGAGCGAGGCGGCGATCCGGCGCGTCTCGCTCTTGGTGAGCCGGCCCAGCGGAAAGCGCAGATAATCGATCTGCTCCTGCGTCGTGGCGAAGAGAAAATAGCTCTGGTCGCGGGCCATGTCGGCGGGCGTGTAGAGATCGCGGTGGGCCGAGCCCGGCCCGCGCGGCCGGCTTTCGATATAATGGCCCGTCGCCAGTGCCGCCGCATCGAGATCGCGCGACCGCCGCAAGAGGTCGGCGAACTTGACCGTCCGGTTGCAGGTGACACAAGGGATCGGCGTCTCGCCGGCCAGATAGCCCGCGACGAATTCGTCGATCACCGTCTCCTTGAAGCGCTGCTCGAAATCGAGAGCGTAGTGCGGAATGCCGAGTGTTGCCGCCACGCGGCGCGCATCGTGAATATCCTGGCCGGCGCAGCAGGCGCCCTTGCGCCTGACCGCCTCGCCGTAATCGTAAAGCTGCAGCGTGATGCCGATGACATCATAGCCCGCGAGCTTCAGCAACGCGGCGGTGACGGAACTATCCACGCCCCCCGACATGGCGCAAACAATTCGGATCGCGGCCGGATCGCCGGCAATGCCGACGCCGGCGCGGACCCGGTCGAGTATGGCCTGCGGAACGCTCATGGCGGCCTAGATGGCCCGGCCGGCGGCAAAAGTAAACCTAGCCATGGGGCGGCCACGCTGGGCGTTCAATAAGCGCCCCGGCGGGTGCCGAGCCTCCTGGGCCCCCGTTTGTGCTGAAATGAGGCACGGCGGAGGGGCAAATTCGCCATTTGTTCATCAGTGTTTAGGTCATTCTTAAGCGCCCTGCCCTAGCGTGGGCGGTGAGTGAGTGCCTGCGTTTCAGGTTGAGTTGAGTAAATGAACGGTCAGTTGCGTCCACGCGTGAACTATGTCATCGGGCCCGATGGCAGTCCGCTTACCATTGCCGATCTGCCGCCTCCCGGCAATCACCGCTGGGTGATCCGCCGCAAGGCCGAGGTGGTGGCGGCCGTGCGCGGCGGTTTGTTGAGTTTGGAAGAGGCCTGCGAACGCTACGTGCTCACCGTCGAGGAATATCTGAGCTGGCAGCGCTCCATCGACCGTCACGGCCTGGCGGGTCTGCGCACCACCCGCATCCAGCAATATCGTCAGCCGTAAGTCAGGCGTCGAAAGAGTTTCAGGGGCCGGAAACGCCAGTTTCCGGTCCTTTTTGTTGCGCCGCTCGCGCCAAGCCAAGCGGCGGTTCCCGCTTGCTATTGCTTCGTCGCCGTGACGGCGTTGACGCACCTGGCGTTTTCCCTGCGCACCATGTAAATGGTCCGGGCGAGGCCGCTGCTGACGATGATGTTGCCGGCCCGGAATGTCCAGATCATCGCCGGCTCGACTCCGGTCGGATCGAATGTGAACGTGGTATCCGTAATTGAAAACGTGCCGGCGGCGGTTTCCGTATGCGTCGCCATGGCACCACCACTGTTGTTGATCCTGAGCGAACCGCCACTGACGATAAACGCCTCGAAACTCGCGTTCCCGGACGAGGCGGCCGTGGCGGGAAATGTCAGGGTGCCGACCGAGATGTTCAACTCGCCGCTATTAAATGTGTTGACCGACTTGACCGCCGGTCCTGTCGTACTGCCAGGCTTTGAATAAGTATCCATAGTGGTGGTGAATCTGGCTTCGCATTGGGTGAAGATCATCATGGCATATTTGCCTGAGACCTTCGGCGGAGCCGCCTGCGCCGCCTGCGCCATCGCCAGCAATGCCACGCCCGTCCAAACAATCGTCGCGATCTTCATCGTGTTCCCTTTGCTTTGACCGGCATCCATTCGATGACCGGCTTGTTGCGGCCGAGATAGGCAGGAATGAGCGTTATTGGCAAGACCGGAGCTTGGACATAAGGAGCAAGCGCAAGAAGCCGGCCCGAATTAAGTGAGTTAGCGCGATTTGCGCCTCTGTCGAATCGTTCCCCTTCATTCGTCATCCCGGCGAAAGCCGGGACCCATTGGTCAGCGTGATGACTGTTTAATGGTCGGAATCCGAGTGAGATGAATCGTGGGTCCCGGCTGGAGTTTACCCCGGACACCGATCCGGGGCCGGGATGACGAAATTGGAAAGTGGAGCAACTCAGGGTACAATCTATCCTACAACGGATAACTTGCCTTCCCCTCCCCTTTTGCGAAGGGAAAACCCGCTTGCCCATTCATCCGGAAATCATCGACACGCACCGGAACCCATGCGGACCTCTTCGGGCGCTAACTTTGACTTGACAGATTGTAGCTTATAGACTACATACCCCCATGTTGCAAATCCGCGAAACGGAAGTCTTCTCCGCCTGGCTTTCAAGACTTCGCGACCAGGAAGCAAAGGCAAAGATCGTCTCCCGCATCAGGCGCCTCGCACTCGGCAACGCTGGTGATGTCGCGCCGGTCGGAAGCGGTGTGAGCGAAATGAGAATTCACCATGGCCCCGGTTATCGGGTCTATTTCATGCAACGCGGAACGAAACTCGTCGTACTTCTCTGCGGCGGAGACAAATCCAGCCAATCGCGAGATATCGGCCGTGCGCAGTCTCTTGCAGCTTTATGGAGGAACTAGGCCGATGCCCCTGAAGACTAAACCATTCGATCCCGCGGCCTATCTCAAGACCGATGTGGCGCGCGCCGCCTATATGACCGAGGCACTCGAAACCGGCGACGCGGCTTTCATTGCCGATGCTGTCGGCGTGTTGGCGAGAGCCCGGGGCATGAGCAAGGTCGCAAAGGAAGCTGGGCTTTCCCGCGAAAGTCTCTACCGCGCACTTTCGCCCGAAGGAAATCCGGAATTTTCGACGGTGCTCAAGGTGATGGCTGCGCTCCATCTGAAACTCAAGGCTGCTCCGGGCGGAAATCCCTGAAACAGGATTGTCATGTCCAATTCGCTTCACGAAATCAAGATCGACCCCCGAGCCGTCTTGACGCTTGACTTTACTACGGCTAGGCCGTAGCAAATGACGGACGCCGCATTCGAATGGGACGACCGCAAGGCGGCGGCCAACCATGCCAGGCACGGCGTGACATTCGAAATGGCGCGCGACGTTTTCAAAGATTCCTTTGCCATTGACTGGCTGGATGAGCGTGAGGATTACGGAGAAGATCGGTTCATCGTCATCGGCATGGTAGAGAGCCGCCTGCTCTTCGTCGCCTAAACTATGAGACGCGATATTATTCGCATCATCTCCGCAAGAGGAGCCGAACCCTATGAGCAACGAAAATACCGCGAAGAGAACTCCTAGGCCGGCCAGGCACAACTGGGCCCGGCTCGATTCGATGACCGCAGCGCAGCGCAAGTCTGCCGCGAAAAGCGATGCGGACGCCCGGCCTCTGGCGCCCCGGGATTTGATACGCTTGAAACGGACACCGCAAGTGAAGATCGTCCGCCGGGCGCTGAATCTGTCTCAGGAGGAATTCTCCGCACGCTTCCAGATTCCGCTCGGAACGCTTCGCGATTGGGAACAGTCGCGCAAGGACCCCGATGCAGCCGCGCGCGCTTATCTTCGAGTCATTGCCCGAAATCCCGAGGCCGTGAGCGACGCGCTGCGGTCCGTCCTCAATTCGAGGCGAGGCGCCTGACGAATGCCCGACACCCTCCACGACATCGCCATCGATCCGCGCAACCGCAGCATCCTGATCTCGGTCAACGGCGAGCTCTACCCACGCGACAAGGCCGTCGTCTCGGTCTTCGATTCCGGCTTCATCTTGGGCGACGGCGTCTGGGAAGGGCTTCGACTGGTCAAGGGCGGCGTGCCCTTCCTCCGCCAGCACATCGAACGGCTCTACGAGGGCGCCAAAGCCATCTTCATGGATGTGGGTGTCGCGCCGCAAGAACTGGTGCGGCGCCTCTTCGCCTGCCTCGCCGCCAACCGGATGGAGGACGGCGTCCACATCCGCCTGATGGTGACGCGCGGTGTCAAGGCGACGCCCTATCAGGACCCCCGCGTTACGATTTCGCCCGCCACCATCGTCATCATTCCCGAATACAAGACGCCCAATCCGGAGAAATTCGAGAGGGGCCTCCGCCTCCA
>JANMQB010000451.1:0-6475 GCA_031370155.1 Hyphomicrobiales bacterium
AAACCACCACCGAGCCGGAAAGCCCGGCCGCGCTCATAAAGAAGACCGAGACGAAGAAGACGGCGGAGAAGAAACAAACGAGTGAACAGGCGGCACTCGGGGCCGAGCCCGTCGTTCTCGTGCCTCCCGCGGAGTATGTTCCGCCCGCATCCACGACCGGCTCGCCGCAAGAGACGCACTCGACAAATACGCAGGCCGAGACAAAAAAGAAAAAGACGCTGTTCGATCTCCTGCAAGGTACCGGCAAGAGCGGCAGCTCCACCGAAACGGCCGCCGCCCAGCCGGGCACTTCCGGTACGGAGACCGCTGCCGAGCCCGCTCAGCAGGTTGCCGCGCTGCCCGAACCGGCACCGCCGCAACAGCAGACCTCTTCCAGCCCGGCGGCGAGCGGCTATGTGGTGCAGCTTGCCTCGTTCCGCAGCGAGGCCGAAGCGCAGACCGAGTATGGCCGGTTGAAGGCGAAATACCCCGGCATCATCGGCGCACTGCCGCCGCGCATCAGCCGGGCGACGGTGTCGGGAAGCACCCGCTACCGCTTGGGCCTCGGGCCGCTCGCCTCGCGCGATTCCGCGTCGAAACTGTGCAGCTCCCTGGTCGCCGCCGGCGAGCGCGACTGCCTGGTGCGCAAGCAGTAGCGGCACGCGCATATCGTCATGCAGCGCATCGGCGCCTTCATCACCGGTTGTGCCGGGTTCTCCCTTTCAGCCCAGGAAACGGAGTTTTTTAGGCGCCACAATCCGTGGGGCCTCATCCTGTTCAAGCGAAACTGTCAGACGCCCGAACAATTGCAGGCATTGACGGCATCCTTCCGCGCCGCCGCCGGGCGCCGCGATGCGCCGGTTTTCGTCGATCAGGAAGGCGGCCGGGTGCAGCGGTTGGGCCCGCCCTCCAATGCCTGGCGGAAATATCCCAAGGCGCGCGCCTATGGCGATCTCTATCGGCGAGACCCCGTCGCCGCCTTGCGGACGGCGCGCCATGTCGGCCGCTTGATGGCGGACGATCTCATCGCCGCCGGAATTTCGGCGAACTGCCTGCCCGTGCTCGATGTGCCGCAGCCGGGCAGCCATGACGTGATCGGCGACCGGGCCTACAGCCTGAACCGCGAGCAGGTCATGGTGCTGGCGCGCGCCCATGCGGCCGGATTGATGGACGGGGGCGTGCTGCCGGTGGTCAAACATATTCCCGGTCACGGCCGCGCCACGGCCGACAGCCATCTGGCTCTGCCGGTGGTCGACGCTGCCCGCGAAGACTTGCGGCAATCCGACTTTCCGCCATTCGCCGCCTTCGCCGATGCCCCGATGGCGATGACGGCCCATGTCGTCTACTTGGCACTCGACAAGAAATCTCCGGCGACCCTATCGCGCAAGATCGTCAAATCGGTTATCCGCGGCGAGATCGGCTTTCGCGGCTTGCTGATCACCGACGATCTGTCGATGAAGGCGCTGACCGGCAGCATCGCCGAGAAATGCGAGCAGGCGCTGGCGGCGGGCTGCGACGTGATCCTGCATTGCAACGGCGAGCTGGGCGAGATGGAACAGGTGGCCGCGGCGGCCGGCGTGCTCAAGGGCAAGGCGCTGCGCCGCGCCC
The DNA here is from genome assembly GCA_031370155.1 of Hyphomicrobiales bacterium. Lineage (GTDB taxonomy): Bacteria > Pseudomonadota > Alphaproteobacteria > Rhizobiales > Aestuariivirgaceae > Aestuariivirga. Next base: position 1,588 of record JANMQB010000451.1, read on the forward strand.
GGGCGGCGCTCAAATCGGCACGCAAGCCGCAAGGCTACGACATCCGCGCGGCGCTGGCCGACCTCGAGGCTCTCGTATCCGAGTGAATCTGGGGATAAACTCGGTTGCAGCAGTCGAATCAGCGGCCCGGACTTGGTAGACCTCGGGCAGCGGGAGCGGAGACGGCGTTGAACGCCCAGATCACCGGCGAGACGGCAGGCGAATGGCCCGACGGCGAGGGTCCGTTGCGGCGCGATCCCCAGGCTGAGCCCGGCGACACGCTGATCGTCGACGTGCGCGGTTTCGAGGGTCCCCTCGATCTGCTGCTCGAACTGGCCCGCCACCACCGGGTCGATCTTGCGCAGATTTCCATTCTGGCGCTGGTCGAACAATATCTCGCCTTCATCGAGCGGGCGCGCAAACTGCAGCTCGAACTGGCGGCGGATTATCTGGTGATGGCCGCCTGGCTCGCCTATCTCAAGTCGCGTCTGCTCATTCCATCTTCCGCCGATACCGACGAAACGCCGGCCGAAGACATGGCGGCGCGGCTCGCTTTCCGGCTGAAGCGGCTGCAGGCGATGCGCGAGGCCGCGGCACGGCTCATGGCGCGCAATCTGCTCGGCCGCGATGTTTTCTCCCGCGGCAGCCCCGAGCCCCTGGTATTCGAGACGAAGCGCGAATATGCCGACAACCTCATCGACCTCCTGAAGGCCTATGCCGAGCGGCGGCAGAAAAAGCTCCGGCATCAAAGCTACACCGTTCACAAGCTGCCGACCTTTTCGATCAAGGAAGCCCGGGCCGTGCTCGAACGTCTTATCGGAGCAATGGACGACTGGGGCAGGTTCGACGATTGGCTGGCCGATTATCTCGACGATCCGGACCTTCGCCGTTCGGTCAAGGCATCGAGCTTCACGGCAAGCCTGGAACTGGTGCGCGAAGGAATTGTCGAAATGCGCCAGGACGGCGCCTATGGGCCGCTCTACATGCGCCGGGCCCGGGCGGGTTGAGCGGACTTTGAGGACATGACGATGGTTCAGACAAGCGCGCAGGCAGCCGGGATGGATACGAGCGATGACAGCGCCGAGGCGGGCGCCACGGTGACCGTGCATCCGCGCGCCGACCGCAACCAGCATCTGCGCATCGTCGAAGCCTTGCTGTTCGCGGCGGCGGAGCCCATCGGCATCGACAAGATCGAAAGCGTCCTGCCGGAGGGCGCGGACGCCGAATCCCTGCTCGCCGATCTCAAGGCGAACTATGCCAACCGCGGCGTCAATCTGGTCGAGATCGCCGGCACGTGGACGCTGCGCACGTCGGACGATCTGAGCTTCATCCTGCGCCGCGAGGCGATCGAACAGAAGCGGCTGTCGCGAGCGGCACTGGAAACGCTGGCGATCATCGCCTACCACCAGCCGGTGACGCGCGCCGATATCGAGGACATTCGCGGCGTCGCTATCTCCAAAGGCACGCTCGACATGCTGCTCGAAATCGGCTGGGTGACGATGCGCGGCCGCCGCCGCAGCCCGGGCCGGCCGGTTACCTACGGCACGACGGAAACATTCCTCTCGCATTTCGGCCTCGGCAGCGTGACCGACCTGCCGGGCCTGCTGGAATTGAAGGGCGCGGGCCTACTCGATGGCAATCTGCCGCCCGGATTCGACATTCCCACGCCGCGGACCGGCGACGAGCTGGCAGCCGACGAAGACCCCCTCGAGGGCGATGAGCAGATGCCGCTGGAAATGCATCTGCCGGATGTGGATGACGACGCGCCCTGATTTACCATAACGATTCAGGTTAATCCGGAAAACCGAGTATTTACCAATACTTGTACTGGAAATTTGCGCCATTTTCGCGTAAAACTTTAGGCGAATTCGGAGCTGTCCTGAGGCCGCAATGAGGCCCCAAGCGGAACTCCGGCGGGGCGGCGCAGACACTTCGACAATTCCGCCTTGCCAACACCTTCAGCGAAGCCTGCAGACGGGCTTCATGACATGCCCTGCGGATCAGGTCCGCCGCATCTCCTGAGACGTGGGGCTTAGCCGGCCCGGGACGGAACCGAGTGGCCTCCTCGATCCCCTTGCCCCGGGCCGGCACTTTTCCCGCAAAAGCAAAAGGCACCGCTTTCGGCGGTGCCCCCGGAACCCGGACGGGTCCAAGATCACTTGATCTTGGTTTCCTTGAACTCGACGTGCTTGCGCGCTACGGGATCGTATTTCTTGAGCGACATCTTCTCGGTCTTGGTGCGCGAGTTCTTGCGGGTGACGTAGAAATATCCGGTGTCCGCGGTCGACTGCAGCTTGATCTTGATGACGTTGCCTTTGGCCATTTCGGTCTCCGAGCGGGATTTGTCCGGGATAGACCCGAAACCCCCGGGAAAGTCAAGGCAAGCGCCTCAGATCGTGTCTTCATGCCACTCGCCGCGGAGGGAATATTGAAACGAGACCGGACAATCGTGGCCGGGCAGGCGGCCCTTGTCGAGCCAGGGCGAGAGGCGGGCGAGAATGTCCTTGGTGATCGCCGGCAGATCGAGGGCGAGCGCTTCGGCGAGACTGAACCAGCGCAGATCGAGCAGTTCGCCGGAGCCCGCATGCTCGGGACGGTCGAGGTTGCCGACGGTGGCGGCATCGGTAACGAAGAAGCGCGAGTCGAAGCGGCGGCTGCGGCCCGGAGGTGTTACGGCGCGGGCGAAGAAGACCAGCCCTGAGAGATCAGGCGCATCCTCGGCGCTGCTGCGGCCGACCAGCAGCCCGGTTTCCTCGTAAGCCTCGCGGATCGCCGCACAGGCGAGGCCACGGGCCCGCGGCGCCGACGGCTTGCCGCCCATGCGGGTCATAAGCTTTGCAAGTGTCGTGGGATGAAGATCGCGAGCAGGACGCAGGCGGCAATCGGCGGGATCGAGGCGGCCGCCGGGAAAGACGAATTTGTTGGGCATGAAAGCGTGCGAGCCGTGGCGCTGGCCGAGCAGGATGCGAGGGGTTGCGCCGTCGCGGCGGATGACAATGAGCGTTGCGGCATCGCGGGGGAGCTGCGGCGCCGCACTCATCCGCGCCGCCCCCGCGGTCTCGGCGCCTGGCGGCTGTGGCGAACGGCACGGCGGGGCAGGGGCTTGCCCTCGCGCGCCTCAGAGACGATCTCGAAGCGCAGGCCGCCGGAGACGGGAGCGGCCTCGACCAGGCGGACTTCGATGCGGTCGCCCAATTGCCAGGTCTCACCACTGCGCTCGCCAACCAGCGAGTGGCGGGTCTTGTCATAGACGAAATAGTCGCGGCCCAAGGTCGAGACCGGCACGAAACCGTCCGCCCCCGAATCGTCGAGAGTGACGAAAAGCCCGGCGCCGACGACGCCGCCGATGCGGCCGCGGAAGATAGCACCGGTCTGGGTGGCGAGATGGGAGGCGATCAGGCGGTCGACGGTCTCGCGTTCAGCCGCCATGGCGCGGCGCTCGGCATCGGAGATCATGCCGGAGGTCTCCTCGAGCCGCGAGATATCGTTCGTGGACAGACCATCCTCGCCGAAGCCCAGGGCAGAGACCAGGGCGCGGTGCACGATCAGATCGGCATAGCGGCGGATGGGCGAGGTGAAATGCGCATAGCGGGCGAGCGATAGGCCGAAATGGCCCTTGTTGGCAGACGAATAGACGGCCTGGGCCTGGGTGCGGAGCACGACTTCGTTGACCAGATGCTGGTAATCCTTGCCCCGCACCTCGGCCAGAATGCGGTTGAAATGCTTGGGCCGCATCACCTGGCCGAGCGGAATGCTCATCTCCACGGTGCGCAGGAATTCGGCGAGCGCGCGGACCTTCTCGGCACTCGGCGGCTCGTGCACGCGGTAGATGAGCGGCGTCTTCTTTCCCTCCAGTTGCTCGGCGGCTGAGACATTGGCCTGGATCATGAATTCCTCGATGAGCTTGTGAGCATCGAGGCGGAGCGGCGTCACCACCCGCTCGATCAGGCCATGGGCATCGAGAATGAGCTTGCGTTCGGGGAGATCGAGTTCGAGGGGCTCGCGCGTATTGCGGCCCTGCATCAGCAGGCCATAGGCGCTCCACAAGGGCCGCAGCACCGGCGCGACCAGCATTTCGGTTTTGGCGTTGGGACGGCCGTCGATCGCCGCTTGCGCTTCCTCATAAGAAAGTTTCGCAGCCGAGCGCATGATGACACGCTCGAAGCGGTGCCTGGTCTTGCGGCCCCCCTTATCGAAATGCATGAAGCAGGCGAGCGCCGGGCGCTCCTCCTTCTCGCGCAGCGAACAGAGATCGTTGGAAATGCGCTCGGGCAGCATGGGCACGACGCGGTCGGGAAAATAGACGGAATTGCCGCGCAGCCGCGCCTCGCGGTCGAGTGCCGTTCCGGGGCGCACATAATGGGCGACATCGGCGATGGCGACGATCACATCGACGCCGCCGGTTGCGGGATCGGGTGCCGCCCAGACGGCATCGTCATGGTCGCGGGCATCGGGGGGATCGATGGTGACGAGGGGCAAGTGTCGAAGATCGCCGCGGCGGCCGGGCGCGAAGGGCTTGAGCTTCTCGGATTCGGCGATCGCCGGCTCGGGAAAGCGGTCGGGAATGCCGTGCTGGTGGATGGCGATGAGCGAGATGTTGCGCTGGTCGGTGAGATCGCCGAGGCGGCGGCGCACGCGCGCGGATGGCAGGCCGCGGCCTTGGCCATTGGCAATTTCGGCCTCGACCAGTTCGCCGTCGCGCGCCCCCTGATCGGCGCCCGCCGCCACCTGCAATTCATGGCGGGCCTTCTTGTCGACCGGCTCGATGCGGGCGCCTCGGCCCGGCGTTTAGCGTAAGACGCCAAGGACGCGGCCGGTGCGGTCGTCGAGCTTGCGGATGACGAGACCGCGGAACTTGTAGCGGCCGCCGCCGGCCGGCGCGATCTTGACGAGCACCCGGTCTCCATGG
>JANMQB010000458.1:0-5238 GCA_031370155.1 Hyphomicrobiales bacterium
GCCGCTGTGATCCGCCATCCAGAAGCTTTTGCCATCGGCGGCCGAGAAGGCCTTGAACGCCGGGTCGACATTGGCGGCCTCCGCCGCCAATGAAGCGACAATGGCATCGCGGGCCGGATCGGCGAAGGCAGCGCCGGCCAAGGCCAGGGGTGCCAGGAAGCAGGCGGCAAGGACGTAGTTCTTCATGGCAAGACTTCCTGTGCTGTTGACGATGGCATGGTGATGAACTGATCGTCGAACCGGCCGGTCAGGGCATCGCCGTGGCAGGCGGAGCAATGGGCCTTGCTTGAGACGGGTGGCGCGCCGAAGACGGCAGCGGCGATTTCGCGGTGGGTGGCGCGCCAATAGGGCGTGGCCGTTATGCGCAAGGGTTCCCGCGGCGACACCTTAAGGAAGCGGTTCGAGGCCTCGCTGTCGATAGCCTCGGCGGCATTGCGATCCAGATAGGCGGCGATTTCTGCGGCCACCGGCGCTGCAAGGCTCGCGTCCTCGCCGAAATGATCGCCGAGACCGGCCATCATCGCCGCCCAGGAAGCGCGCGGCAGGAGGCTTGGATGATAGGGCTCGTGGCAGGCGCCGCATTCCTTGGCGTGGGCAGCATTGGGGGCCTCGGCAACCGGACCCCGCGGCATGGGCAGGCTCGACAGCCAGAACAGAGCCGCGGCAACCGGAATTATGAAGCCCGACAGCGCGGCTGCCGCGTGCCAGGGCCGCGCCGGCCGGGGGGCCGGCACCGGCTCATCCGCAGGGACCGGCAGCCAGCCGGTGATCATGCCGCGGATCAGCGGGATGCGCAGCAGCCTGCCCTCCAGCAATACGCCGGCCACATGGGCGGCAATCATCGCCATGAGCGCGAGGGCCAAGAATTCATGAATGCGCCGCGCAGTCTTGCTCGTGCTATATTCGATCACCGCCGCGAGCGGGCCTTGCTTTTCCTCGCCGCCCTGGACCATGAGACCGGTTATGACGAGAACGCAAAGCACGGCGAACAGCGCAATTATCATCACTGAACCGGCCGGATTGTGCCCCATGTAGTGCGGCGGCCGCAGCATGATGAGGCCGCGGAGATGGACGTGCAGGTGGCGCACCGAATGGACCATGCTGACGAGCCGGCTGTATTGCGGCCCGAAGAAAGCCCAGACCAGGCGAAAGGCGAGAAGGGCCACGATGGCATAGCCTGCCGCGAGATGCAGGCCCATCCACCATTCTGGAGTGATATAGCCGGTGATCAGCGCGGTTGCCACGCACAGAACCAGGCTCCAATGAAAGAGCCGCGTCGGCAGGTCCCAGACGCGCAGCAGGCGCGATGACTTATCCTCGTAAGTTGCCATGCGGCAAGACTAAGGCCGATTCGCTGACATGCCGCTGACAGAAGCACGGGAGCAATGCTTCGTGCACATTAAATAGTCTTCATCCAAATAGCCGGATTACTTCAGCGTCACCTGCATGGCGACGCTGGCGTTGGCGTAGACCTGCGGCGGCTGGCCGTAATTTCGGGTGATCTGGGTCGAGACGTTGATGTTGGTGATGGAACAGGTGAGGGCGATGGTGGCGAGCAGATCGCGGCATTCGACCGCGGCGCGCTCGTAGAGGGACCGCTTGATTTTCTGTTCCTGCCCGGTCATCGCCGCATCGTCATCGGTGGTAACCATGACGGTCATGGAATAATTGGCGTTGGCCTGGATGGTCTGCCCCGCATTGGCGGCAGCGATGGGCGCGAGCACGGCCAGCGCAAGTGCTGCCGCCGAAACTGTTACGATATGCATGGTTCCTCCTGTCGGGAACTGAATATCGATGGTGGAATGCGGCGGAAATTGGGTGTCAGGCGAAGACCCGGGCGAAGATCGTGTCGACATGCTTAAGATGATAGGCAAGGTCGAACAGGCCCTCGAGTTCGGCGTTGGGTAACAGCCGTGACACATCCTTGTCCTTCTTCAACAGGTCGAGAAAGTTGCCTTCGCCGCGCCAGACCGGCATGGCATTGCGCTGCACGGCGGCATAGGAGTCCTCGCGGCTCATGCCCTTGCGGGTGAGCGCCAGCATGACGCGCTGGGAATGGATGAGGCCGCCGAGCCGCTCGAGATTGCGCTTCATGTTGTCGGGGTAAACGATGAGCTTGTCGACGACGCCGGCGAGGCGGGCAAGCGCGAAATCGAGATGCACGGTGGCGTCGGGACCGATGCCGCGCTCGACCGATGAATGCGAAATATCGCGCTCATGCCACAGCGCCACATTCTCGAAAGCCGGCAGGGCAGCGGAGCGCACCAGGCGGGCAAGCCCCACAAGATTTTCGCTAAGCACCGGGTTGCGCTTGTGCGGCATGGCGGAGGAGCCCTTCTGGCCGGGGGCGAAATATTCCTCGACCTCCAGCACTTCGGTGCGCTGCAGATGGCGGATTTCAGTGGCAAGCCTTTCGATCGAACTGGCAACGACGGCGAGGATGGCGAAATACATGGCGTGACGGTCGCGCGGGATCACCTGGGTCGAGATCGGCTCGGGGCGCAAGCCCAGCTTCGCCGCCACATGGGCCTCGACGCGCGGATCGATATTGGCGAAGGTGCCGACGGCGCCGGAAATGGCGCAAGTGGCCACCTCGGCGCGCGCCGCCTCGAGCCTGGCGCGGGCGCGGGAAAATTCGGCATAGGCAGTGGCGAGCTTGAGGCCGAAGGTGGTGGGCTCGGCATGGATGCCGTGGCTGCGGCCGATGCAGACGGTGTGCCGGTGCTCGACGGCGCGGCGCTTCAGGGCGGCGAGCAGGCCGTCGAGACCGCCGATCAGCAGATCGGCGGCGCGGGTGAGCTGGATATTGAAGCAGGTATCGAGCACGTCGGAGGACGTCATGCCCAGATGCACGAAGCGCGCCTCGGGGCCAACGATTTCGGCGAGATGGGTGAGGAAGGCGAGGACGTCGTGCTTCACCTCGCGCTCGATCGCGTCGATGCGGGCGGCATCGAAGACCGCGTCGCGGCCCTTGTCCCAGATTTTCTTCGCAGCCTCTTTCGGCACGATGCCGAGCTCGGCCATGGCGTCGGCGGCGTGGGCCTCGATCTCAAACCAGATGCGGAAGCGGGCTTGCGGCTCCCAAAGGGCGGCCATTTCCGGGCGGGTGTAGCGGGGGATCATGGGCTGCTCTGTAACAGAGCGGCGGGTTCCGGGGTAGGGGTCAGAAGGCCCGGAAGGTGATGATGGTGTAGGTGTCGCGGATACCGCGGATCGGTTGGATTTTCTCGGCGATGAAGCGGCCGACGTCCTCCTTCTCGTCGAGATAGAACTTGACCAGAAGATCGAAGCCGCCGGCGGTGGAATAGATTTCCGAGGCGATTTCGGCGTCGGCAATGGCGGTGGCGACCTCGTAGGACTTGCCGAGTTCGCATTTGATCTGGACGAAGAAGGCGCGCATGGCGATTCCCGGTGCTGTTCGGCCCATGCTCCATCAGCGGGCGGGGCAGGTCAAGCGGGCAAAGAAAAACCCGCGCGGAATGCGATCCGGCGCGGGCTTCGGATTAACGGTGCCGGGTGTTACTTGATCGACGGATCTTCGGCGTACTTGCCGCCGGACCACTTGTACCAGACGTAGACGGCGTCCTTGACGTCGCCCTTCTCGTTGAGCGAGAGATCGCCGATCACGGTCTTGAGCGTGTTGCCGGCGCGCAGCCATTTGGCGATCTTCTTGCCGTCGGTGCCGCCGGTCGCCGCCACGCCCTGGGCCCAAGCCTGAATCGCGGCATAGGCGTAGAGCGTGTAGCCCTCCGGATTGTAGCCGGCCGCCTTGAACTTATCGACCACGGCCTTGGCCGCGTCGAACTTCTGCGGATCCGGCGCGAAGGTGAAGATCATGCCTTCGCCGGCATCGCCGGTGATGGTCCAGAATTCCTCGGTATTGAACGCGTCGCCCGAGACCATCTGGGCGCCAAGGCCCTGTTCACGCATCTGGCGGAGGATGAGGCCGCCCTCGGTGTGATAGCCGCCGACATAGACGACATCGACGCCGGCGTCCTTCAGCTTGGAAACGAGTGCGGTGTAGTCCTTTTCGCCGGCGGTGTAGGATTCGTTCAGCACTTCCGTCACGCCGGCGGCGTTCAGCGCCTTGCGGGTTTCGTCCGCCAGGCCTTTGCCATAGGCCGACTTGTCGTCGATGATGGCGATCTTCTTGTCCTTGAAGGTCTTGGCCAGGAAGTTGCCGGCGACCAGGCCCTGGGCATCGTCGCGGCCGACGACGCGGTGGGTGTTCCAGCCGCCCTCATCGGTGAATTTCGGGTTAGTCGAAGCGGGGGTGATCTGCAGGATGCCTTCTTCCTCATAGACCTTGGAGGCCGGGATTGAGGAGCCCGAGCAGAAGTGGCCGGCCATGACCTTGATGCCTTTCGACACCATCTGGTTGGCAACGGCTACGGCCTGCTTCGGATCGCATGCGTCATCGCCCACTTCCAGCACCAGCTTCTCGCCGTTGACGCCGCCCGCCGCATTGAGGTCGGCAACCGCCATTTCGGCGCCGCGCTTCAGCTGCTCGCCGAAGGCCGCATATTGGCCGGTGATCGGGCCCGCCACGCCGATCGTGATGTCGGCCAGCGCGGTGGACGCCGACAGCGCGACGGCAAAGCCGAGGGCAATGCCCGACAGCAGATATTTCTTCATTTGACTACTCCCTTGGAAATTACGACCGGAACGGTCTTTCGGGGTTTGCACACCCCTTGGGCGGTTTTTCTAGGCCCAAAGCGGCGCGATTGGAAGGGGCGACCGGCGAAGCCGGAATGCCCGCCAAATTCACGATGGGGCACGGCTTCTCCAGCTCAGGGGCCCGGCCCGCTCATAGAGCCAGGGGTATTGGCCGACCATCTGGTTGACCCGCATGAGCCGGTAACCGAGCAGAGCGGCCGCAATGAGTACGGACGTGTCGGTGATGAAATATTGGACCGACAGCAGGCGGCCCTCGAACAGGGCATAGTGGAAGAAGCGCAGCGCCAGCCCAAGGGGAATCATGTAGGCGGCCGGCATCCACGGCGGGCGCCAGCGCGAGGCGAGGTTGCGGCCCGCCAGGAAGGCGGCCCCGCCGCCGATGATCACCGTCATGATGAGGAAGATCGAGAACTTGTCTTCGACGAACAGGGACATGGTTCAATGGCTCCCTTCGAGGTAAGCGGCGCGGATTTCCGGGCGCGCCAGCAGCTCCCTGCCGCTACCCGACATGGCGATACTGCCATTCACCATGACATAGGCGCGGTGCGCCAGTTTCAAGGC
>JANMQB010000464.1:0-3551 GCA_031370155.1 Hyphomicrobiales bacterium
TAGCGGCGGAAGGAAGCATCGCCTTCGAGAAATTCGCGGCCGGCGCCGCGCCAGGGCGATGCGGCGATGAATCGTGCAATCGCGTCGTTCCGCTGCAGCGCCCGCGACCAGGCGCCCCGCCCCACGAGCCTCACGGCTCGCGCCGTGCCATGTCCGCCGATCGTCACGCGCAGATTGCCGGCCGGAGCTTCGAGCCCAAGGTGCTCGGGCCACTCGACGAGGAGAATGTGACTCGACAACAGATCTTCGAGGCCAAGCTCGTCCGCCTGCGACGCCGATGTCAGGCGGTACAGATCGGCATGGGCCACGGGAATGCGGGTTTCGTCGTAAGTCTGGATCAGCGTGAAGGTCGGGCTTGGAATTTCGAAGGCGCGGCCCGGCAATGCCAGCGCCCGGATGAAGGCGCGGGCAAAGGTGGATTTTCCCGCACCCAGCCCGCCCGCAAGCAGGATGGCGGTTCCGGCCTGTGCAAAGAGCGACAGCTCGGCGGCGAGCCCCTCCGTCTCCGCCTGCGACCGCGATTGCCGCTCGATTGTCGTCATGGCGCAAGCATCACGCGGTCTTGCGGGCGCCGTCCGGCATGGCGGCGTCCTGGGCGCGCATCACGGCGCGCGGGCCTTCGATCGGGAAGGAACACAGGACGGTGGTGCCCTGGTTGATCTTGGACAGAAGCGAGACCTGGCCGTCGTGCAACTCGACAAAACTCTTGACTATGGCGAGACCGAGGCCCGGACCGCGATGGCCACCGGGCACCGGCCGCGACTTGAAGCGGTCGAAGGCCTGTGTCTGGAATTCCGGCTCGATGCCACGGCCCGTATCGGCCACCCAGAGCTGAATGGTGGTGCCGGCACGGCGGGCGCCGATCTTGATGGTGTTGCCCTGGGCCGAGAAGCCGATGGCATTGGTCAGGAGGTTGATCAGGATCTGTTCGATGCGCTTGGGATCGGCGATGAAGGAAGAGGCATCGGCGGCCACTTCGATATTGACGGTCAAGTCGCGGCGCTGGATGGCGGGCGAGAGTTTCTCGGCCACACTCTGCAAGAGGGCCGGCACGTCGACGGTCTCGAGTTGCAATTCCATGGCGCCGGCGTCGATCGCCGAAAGATCGATGATGGCATCGATGATGGTCTTGAGCTCTTCCGACGACTTGCGGATGTCCAGGACATATTCCTGCTGCTTGGGCGTAAGCGCGCCGGCTATGCCCAGGGACAGGCTCTCGGCGAAACCGAGGACGCTAGTGAGGGGCGTGCGGATCTCATAGGAGACGTTGGACAGAAACATGTTCTTCAACCGGTCGGCGGCTTCCAGGGCATCGGCCCGGTCGCGGAGCGCCCGCTCCATGCGCGCCGAGGCCGAGATATCGGAGAAGGTAAGCAGTGTATTGCCGTCGGGCAGCGGCACCGTTGCATATTGCAGCGTGCGTTCGCCGGCGATCAGCTTGCCCTCCACGGGCTTGCGCGCGACATCGAGCCTGGTCGCGCCGAACTTGATTTCATCCCACGACAGGCCGGCCCCGCCGGCGACCTGCCGGGCACGCTCGGCCAGCGCCTCGACATGCGGCTCGTGCTCGAGGAAACTCACGTCGAAATTCCAGTACTGGGCGAAGGCCGGATTGAACAGCTTGAGGCGGCCGTCGGAACCGAAGAGCGCGACACCCTCCTCGAGATTGTCGAGGGTTTCGCGCTGCACCCCGATCAGCTCGTTGTAGCGGCTTTCGAGCTGGATTTCCCTGGTCGCGTTCTGGAACAGATAGGTGACGCCGCCGAAGGGATGCTGCTCGCAGACGACGTGCAGCGAGCGGCCGTCGGGCAGATACCACCAGCTCTCGCGCACATCGAGCGTCGTATAGGCCGCCAGCTGGCGGGCCCGCCATTCGCGGTAATTGGCCTGTTCCGGAATGCAGCGCAGCACCCGCAAGCGATCGAGGATTTCCCCGTCGGACGGCTTGGTGTCGAGCCAGACGGGATCGAGCGGCCACAGCGCGGCATAGGCGGCATTGCAGTACCTGAGCCGCTGGTCGGGGCCGAAAATGGCGATCGCCGTGTCGAGCCGGTTCAAGGTCGAGGCATGGGCCTTGATGTGGCGGTCGAGCTCCTTCTCCGACTCTTCGAGGGCCGACATGTCGACGGCGAAACCGGCCCTGCCTTCGGGCAGATCGATTTCATGGATGTTGAAGGCGCGCATGGCGCCGCCCGCCACCGCATGGACACGGCCGACGAAGCCCACCCGGGGATCGGCCCGCGAGCGGTCGAGGCGCTCTTCCTTGGCGATCTCGACGCCAGCCTTGAGCACGGTGCTGCTGTCGCGGGCGTCGACGGCGGCGACATAGGCGCGGTTGACCCAGACGATCCTGCCTTCGGGCGAGCGCAGCCACACCGGCATCGGCGAGGCATCGAGCACGGCGCTGAGCCGTTCGACCTGCTTGCCGAGAACCCGCGCGTCGTATTCAAGTTCGGTAACCTGGCGGCGCTCGCCGGCCAGCGGGCGGAAGCGCAGGGTGGCGAAACCGCCGGCGGTGCGGCCGTCGGCTTCGAGCAATTCGTTGAGCTTGTTGCGCACGCCGATATTGAAGGCGGTGCCCGCCTCGCGCAGGCCGCGGACCGCTTCGGTCAGGGCCGCGGCCGAGGCCGGATCGAGCCAGCCTGCGAAGTCCACCAGTTCCGCCGGCTTGGCCGGAACCTTGGCGGCGCCATGCATGCCGCCGGCGATCCTGTCCGGCATGGTTTGGCGGCCGCGCCAGATGACCAGCACATGGGCTTCGGCGGCAATCGCCGCTTCGGCCTCGTTGAGGCGGAGGTCGAGGTCGCCGATGCGGCGGCGGGCGATGCCTTCCTCGCGGGCCTTCTTGCGCACCGCAACCGCCGCCCACATGAGCAGGACGAGCGAGACGGTGGCCACGAACAGCACGGCGGGCTCGGTGCCAACGTCCGCGAAGACGGCGGCGCGGGCGGCGGACGGACAGGCGGCGGCCGCCAAGAATATCGCATACGCGCAGATTTTGCCTCGCCCGGCGCGCATTGTTTCTCCGGTCAAAATCGCAGAAACCGGCCCGAATCAGGCCGCATCCGCCCCCGCCGAGATATAGGGCGAATTCGGTCTTCAATGAATCGTCCTTTTTTCTCTCCTTGGAAGAGGAAGGCACCCGCGTCGCAAGGAGTCTCTCTCCCCCTTGTGGGGGCGAGCCCTTGCGAGCGCCGCAAAGCGGCCGGACAGGACTAAGGGTTGGGGTCGCTCCGGCGTCGCAGGATATGTTGTTTGAAATCTTCCGGCTTCACCACCAGACGCCCACCCCTAACCCCTCCCCACAAGGGGGAGGGGGATTCCAGTGACGCTATGGAGAGTCGTCTTGCTCCAGCGGCATTCCTTAGTAACGATAATAGTCCGGCTTGAATGGGCCGTTTTTGGCAACGCCGATATAGGCGGACTGATCGTCGCTGAGTGTCGTGAGCTTGACGCCGAGCTTGGCCAGGTGCAGGCGCGCCACGTTTTCGTCGAGGAGCTTGGGCAGCACATAGACCTGCTTGGCGTATTTGCCGGTCCTGGCATTGCTG
>JANMQB010000572.1:0-7227 GCA_031370155.1 Hyphomicrobiales bacterium
AAATATACTTGCTGATGTCAGCGCTTGATTTTATTGCATCTTCCCAATCCTTCTTGTTGGCCTTCGGAATAGAACTTGGAGCAACATCAAATACATTCAGTACGCTAGTGTCAGCCGCATGATTTGATACCTTGGCGGGACCCAATTCAACGATCTTTGCCTTCATTAGACTTATTGTTGCGGTTTTGTCTTTCTTGGCCTTTTTGGCGTTCACATAGACATCGATGACTGTGTCGCCAGCTGCAGCATAGAGTTTCTTCTGTGCAGCAACTCCTTGACTCACGATATTGTCGTACATCACGCGTGCCTGGTCGTATGCGTCCCTGGCAGTACTCGTAATTTTCACTTTGAATACTTTCGCAGTCTCCATTATTTTTTTTAATATGGTTCTGCTGTGCTCCGACACATCGGTTTCCTTGGCATTGGGTCCAAATTCGACGATGTACTCAGCCATTGTTGCCTCCCCCAACTATCGGAGATAGTCGGCGCACCCAGCCACCTCCTTAGAGCAGTGAATTCTGGCAAGACTAATTTCAGTCTTGGAGAACTTTTAACACAAAAACGTTGGCGTCTCTAGGACCTGTCGCCTGGGGCGCAATCAGGACCATTGACCGGCAGCTCGGCGTCACTCGGCATCAATTGTTCACCCGGCGCTCTATTGCGTGGGCTTGCCCCGGGCTTCGTTACCTGTATTTCTGGTGCAATTGTATTTTGAACCGCTCACCGGATTTTAAGATTGCGAAAAGCGTTGCAGGAATGGGCGTATGACTTTCAACCCGATAAGCGCCCGTGCCGGGACGATAGCCGTGGCCGTCCTCGCGGAGGCCGGCCTTGAGTCTCAATCCGTCAATCAGCGTGGTTTAGCTGCGCACCGCAATTTCGTTCATCGATGGAACGCGGGTGAGTTGATAGATGGCTGCCCCGCCGGCCAAGTCGGTTTCCCGCACTCCCAGCACGTCGCGCATTGTTTCGGGTGTCAGGCCGGAAAGTGCCTGCAGAAATCCGACATAACCGGTCACCGGGCGCGTTGCAGGCGAGGCTACTCCAGCATTCACCACCTTGACGATGTTGTAGGCGCCCCACGTCACCATCTTGTGCCAATTGGCATGCAGTACCTTGAGGTCCGATTAGAGGGTGCGGGTCGATTCTTCGTCTTCGTTTGTCTCAATTCTCCATCAGCAAACCCACTCTTGCATAGGTCTCAAGCTGGCGGTCCACCGCTTCGCCGCAAATCGTTGCCAGCCGTTCTCGGTCGGTGACCGGCTCGCCGTGCTCGCTGACCTGCACAGTGCCTGCCAGCATGGACTCCAGCAAGGCGGCGGCCAGTTCGGCGCGGTTGCGGGTTCCGTCGGCAAGCGGCAGAAGCAAACGCGCCTGCGGCGACACTGGGAACGGCGCATGGCGCAAGGTCGCTGTCCATTCCCTTCCGGCCGCCGCGTCGCTCGCCGCCAGCGGCCAAACTTTCGGGCGATCAGTAAGCGCCGGTGCGCAGCGGACCGGTTCCGACGAGGTCTCCAGAACGCCGCGGCTCACCCACTGCATGAGCACGCTGCGGATCCTCGTACGCTCCGCTTCGGCCGTTCTTCCAGCAGGCGCGATGTCATCGAGCGTGCTCGATGACGGAAGCCGTGCCGCCAATCTCTTGAGGGCCTCGGCTGACGCGGCATCGCCGGTATCGAAAATTCTCCCCTCGCCGGCGTCGATCGACCACTGATCTGGCTCAGGTGACGGCGTGATCTTCAGCCCGAGTGGCGCAATGAAATGCAATCCGTCGACGCGCTCAATCGGCAGTGAGCGGTCCGCGGCTGCCGCGCGGGCGGCATGTATCAGCACAGATTGGCGGAAGGTACGCCCGGTGAAAATGTCCATGTACTGCTCAGCGGCGTGAAGCTCGCCGCCGCCAAGTTCACGGATCAGGCGGCCACGTTGCTGTCCGATGCTTTCGGGAATATTGGCTGCCGGCTGTGCTTCGCCCAGATAGCCAAGGCCGTGGCGGCCTGCGCACTGCATGAACTCGGTGAATGTGACGGGAAGATTGTTGTCCTCGAAGAGTTCATGCGCGAGGTAGGCATCCGTTTGCCGCACCATGCGTTGGGCGTCCTTGCGCCACATGCCGCCATAACTCGTCGCCTCGTCGGTATGCTCGGACAGGATCTTGAACAGGCGCCGCGTCTCGCTGATGCGCTCGTCGTGGGTGGCTATGCCGCCGGCGTGCAGCAGAACGCAATCGCGGACGATCTGGAACATCCGCCAGCCGGGCAGGACATTATAGCTGATCGCGGCAATGCCCGCCGTTGCGAGGCGCTCCTTGCACGCCCGCATCAGGGCCTCGCGTATGTCCAGCGGAATCCAGCTGTAAACGCCATGACAGATGACGTAGTCGAATTGACCGTCCGCCGGCCCGAGTTCGGTCAGGCTGCGGGTCTGGAGTTCGATATTGTGGAGGCCGAGCCTTGCGATCCGCGCCGTGCCATCGGCGATCTGCACCGGAGACACGTCGATGCCGAGAAACCGTGCGCCGGGAAAGGTGGCGGCCAGCGGAATGAGATGCCCGCCGGAGGCGCAGCCGATCTCAAGGACCCGCGCCTTTCCCACATCCGGCGCCGCAAGGCCGAAGAGCCGGGCCAGCGCCGCAAGACGCGCCGGTTGCAGACGGGTAACCGGCAAAGAAGTGTAGGGCACGGCATCGTACTGGCGGCTGGTGCGCGCAATCGCTTCGGCGACCTTGTCGTGCGAGTTATGCAAATCGGTCGGCCTGCCCGGCACACTCGTTGGCATGAACTGTAACCGTTTGACAAATTGTCGTAAAGTTCATCCGCTTTCCGGGGCTTGATGCGACGGCCACGGCCATTGAACCGCTCTCCCGGCATCCCAGTTGCGCAGTGCATTGATCAGAGAAGCAAGCAACTCGATTTGGTAGCTGCCTTTGCCAGCCTGTTACTCCCATCGACACATCCGGGCAGTCTCTCCAAATCCTCGCTTACCCTTCAGCATGGCCACACATGAGAGCTTGCCATATTTGGTGTTTTGCTTCGTTCGGAAATTTGACCGCAGGCCCCCATCCGGCCATATCTGGTACGAGAATGTTTTGGCATCCGGCCGTGTCGCCTTCGCGAGCTGGGGAGCAGGGGGATTATTGACACTCTTGGGTTTGGCGACGGAAGGTTTTTTCGCGACTGCTTTCTGTTTGGGAATCGACATTTTGGATGAGGCCTCCGCTGGCGCGGCCGATCCGGCGCTGTCCGGCGCAGCAGCTTGGTTGGAAGCTTCGCCGTCGTTCAGATAGAAAACGCTGTCCTCCAGCGCACTGACAAAATACGGCACCTGTCCTCCCTCGGTTTGCTTGACTATGTCCAGCCGCACTTGCCGCAAGGCATCGTGAATGTCCTCGCCTGGCAAGAAGGCTCGCGAAACGAATATCTCGGTGAAGGGCGAGTCGCCCGTCACGGGATTGCCGGGCTCGTTCGCTTGCGTGATCAGGACGCCTGGCGCCGGCGGTTTTTTTGTGCACCCCGGGGTTGTCGGCAAGGGTTGGTTATCGGAGCCGATATAATAAGCGATCTTCGGAAAAGGATCGTCGCGGCATGCCTCAATGAATATGATCTGAATCCGTGAACGCAACTGCATCTGCTGCAGAATGTCGGCCAGGTCGACAGTCTGTGGTTCAAGGTCCGCCGCTGATTTTACCAGCGCATCGACCGGAACGATACGGTCCTGGCGGGCAATCTGCACGCTGTGGCCGCTGTAATAAAACAAAGCGACATCGGCGCCCTCAAGCGCACTTACAAAGTTGTGAAATTTTTCGTCAAACGCGAGTCTTCGAGTATCTATCGCAGTGAAAACCTCAAACCCCGAACGCTTCAGGGCCTCCGCCATGAGATTTGCATCGGTCCTGGCCTTGTCGATGTCGATCAGATGCTGGTAGTCGGAATTGCCAACGACAAACGCCACCCTCCGGCCGGCCGCGTTCGCATCGCCAGTGGCCAATCCTGTCAGGAAAATAATTAATGCCGCCAAACACACGCGAACGGCTGATCTCGCCTGCGGCTGATGTGACTTCATTGCATCTCACTCCGTCCTGTGGGAACGCATGGGGAAAACATATGTACTACTAGTGTAGCACGCCCGTCATTGTGTCTCCATGATACGAGCCCGCCCGCCAACCGTCAAAGTGCCCGCATGCCGCCTTGCGGATCCCGGCATATTTGGAGTAGTATGGGAATGTATGCACTCGATAAATGCCGATACGATGCGCCGTTCCGTTGCGTGTTTCATTGTGATGTTGCTGATTCTGCTGACGGCCAGCGTGGCTGCCGCGGAAGAGCGGCGGGTTGCGCTCATGATCGGCATGAGCAAGTACGAGAACGTGCCGGCATTGCCCAATCCAGCGAGCGATGCCCGCGCCCTGGGCGAGGCGCTCGCCAAACTCAATTTTGAAGTTGTCAACCTGTTCGATGCCGACAAGCGCACGCTGGAAACCACGTTGCGCGACTTCGGCAAGAAGGCTGCGAAAGCCGATGTGATCCTGGTCTTTTATGCGGGTCACGGGGTCCAGGTCGATGGCCAGAACTATATGATACCGGTTGACGCAAGCCTCGACCGGCTCGACGATCTGCCCTACGACGCGGTACCGCTCGGCCTCTTTCTTGGTGCCATTCGCAACGCCGGCAGCGCCGGCGTGATGATCGTCGATGCCTGCCGCAACAATCCGTTCGTCGAGAGGCTGAGCAAGGACACAAGCTCAGCGATGAAGATCGGCATCGGTTTGGGCCGCGTCGATGATACCCCAAGCGGGACCCTGCTCGCCCTGGCAACGCGGGCCAACACTGTGGCTTATGATGGCGCGGCGGCGCACAGTCCCTATACGCAGGCAATTCTTGAAGAATTGGCTACCCCGGGTGTCGAACTTCACCTGTTTTTCGGCCGTGTCGCGGACCGCGTGAAGCAGATTACCGGCAACAAGCAGGAACCCTATATTTCCGGCTCACTTGGCGGGGCAAGCGTCTATCTCAATCCGAAGCCGGCCAATTATCCACCTGAAGTGCAGACTCATGCGGCCATTCAGATTGCCGATTCTGCTGTTTCGGTGCCGCTCGGTCTCGGGCGCCCCACCGACCGGGACTCGGCCGACGAGCTGAAAATAGAGATCGTCACGTTGCCCGTCGGCGGCGAAATCAGCATTGGCAATCGTGTTCTGGCCGTCGGTGACGTTTTGCCAGCCGCTGACATTGACAGGGCCGTGTTCACGGCCGACGGCACCGTCATCGGCAATGGCGGGAATCTTGCCTATCGCGTCACCGACGGAAATGGGGGCTCTGTCGAAGCTGCCGTAGCATTCAAGATCGTTACGAGCAACAAACCGCCATCGGTTTCGAAGTCCGGAACGTTCAATGCTGTCCGGAATGCGCTCGGAATTTCGCTGCCGATCGACCCGGACGGTGATCCAGTGACGATCACCGTCGAGCTGGTTCCGCAAGCCGGAAAGATCAGGGATGGGCGGCTGACTGTTGCAAAAGGCGACAAGCTCGAGCCGGCGGCGCTGCCGCGGTTGAGTTATGACCCGGAAGACGCTCCACCTGGGCCGGTTGGCAGGTTCTCGTACAGGGTCGAGGACGGACAGGGCGGAGCGGCGGTGTCGGCTATGGACATTGAAGTTTCGAGCGGCGGATCTTCCGGTTTCAGCGCGGTCGCCGCCGATCAAACTGCGGCGGTGGAACGCCCAATCCCGCAGCCGGCTGCCCCGGCGCCAGAGGACATCGGCACGAAGGCGGCAGGCACCGAGCTGGTCCCGCCTCTCGCCGGTCAGAGTAGCACCGAAGCGGACAAGTCCAGCTTTACAGACTGTGAAGGCTGCCCCGCCATGGTTTCGATCTCCGGCGGCACATTCGACATGGGCAGCGATAACGGAAGCCGCAATGAACGTCCCGTCCACAAGGTCGCGGTGAAACCCTTTGCGGTAAGCAAATACGAGATCACCGGAGAGGAGTGGCGCGCCTGTGTAAGGGCCCGTGCCTGCGCCGAAGTTCCGGACATGGATGTCGGCGACGGTTCAACGACGATCAGAAACATTTCCTGGGAGGACGGCACAGGATATGCCGAATGGCTGAGTGCCCGGACCGGCAAGAAATACCGGCTGTTGAGTGAGGCCGAGTGGGAGTTTGCGGCGCGCGCCGGCACCACGACCCGTTACTGGTGGGGCGACAAGGCCAGTGACACATTCGTTTCCTGCCAGGATTGCGGCGGAAATCAGGTTGGTCTCACACCACCGTTGGTTCGAGGCATACGGCCAAATCCCTTTGGGCTGGTGGACACCAATGGCGGCGTGGCGGAATGGGTTATGGATTGCTGGAAACCGACCTATGAGGGAGCGCCGGTGGATGGCGGCGCCAGACCTGGGGATTGCAGTCTGCGGGCGATTCGCGGCGGATCGTGGCTCGATGACCAAACGCGTATCACCGTGTCGAGCCGGAGCTTTGCTGAGCGCGATAGCCGGAAGCCCACTTACGGTTTGAGGGTTGCCAGAGAGGTAAACGACTGAGTCCCGGACTTAGGCCATGGAAATGCGGCGGTCTCCCCTTTCGCCACCGTGCGCCTTCGGGCAGGCCGCAACTTTGTTTCTGCTTCATCTGGCCTTCCCTTGCCATTGTGATAGGCTTCCCGCCCGCACACTAATGATGAGGGAGCCCGAACATGTGCCACCATTGCGTAATGGAAAGCGTCAAGAACCAGTTGCTCGACCGGCGGAGCTTTTTCACCGGTGCCGCGGCAGCGGCGGCGATCGCGGCGGGTGCCGCCAGGCCGGCGCGGGCGGCCGATGCGCCGATGATGGGCAAGCCCTACGACATGACCCACGAGCTGCACGAGCAATTCCCCACCTATTTCGGCGCCCAGCAGCTTTTCATCGAACCGAAATTCACCTTCGCCAAGGACCATTTCAATGTCAATGAATGGCGCATCAACGAGCACACCGGCACGCACATGGATGCGCCCTTGCATTTCTCCGCCGACGGCAAGAACGTGGCCGAAATCCCGGTCGACGATCTTGTGGCACCCCTCGCCATCGTCGATATCCGTGCGAAAGCGGCCGGCAATCCGGACGCCCAGGTGACACCCGAGGACATCAAGGCTTGGACCGCGGCCCACGGGCCCTTGCCGGCGGGCTGCTGCGTGGCGATGAATTCCGGCTGGGACGCGCATGTCGCGTTCGACAAATTCCGCAATGCCGAT
>JANMQB010000166.1:0-3233 GCA_031370155.1 Hyphomicrobiales bacterium
CCCCTATGCGGTGGCGCGCATCGCCGCGGTCTGAGCCATGCTGCTCGGCTGCATCGCCGACGATTTCACCGGGGCGACCGATCTCGCCAACACGCTGACCCGGCGCGGCATGCGCACGCTGCAGACGATCGGCATTCCGCGAGGACGTCTGCCGGCGGCGAATGCGGTCGTCATCGCGCTCAAGTCGCGCACCATCGATGCGGCGGAGGCGGTCGAACAGTCACTCGCCGCCTGCCGTTGGCTCAGGCAGCATGGCTCGCAGCAGATCTATTTCAAATACTGCTCGACCTTCGACTCGACCGACCGCGGCAATATTGGACCGGTCGCCGAGGCTCTGCTCAAGGAGTTGGGCGACGGCCTGGCGGTTGCCTGTCCCGCCTATCCGGAGAATGGCCGCACCGTCTATCTGGGCCATCTGTTCGTCGGCGGCGAGCTCCTTTCCCAATCGAGCATGCGCGATCATCCGTTGACGCCGATGCGCGATGCCAATCTGGTGCGGGTGCTGGCCCGGCAGACGAAACTCAAGGTCGGGCTCGTGCCTTATGCCACGGTCAAGAAAGGGACCCCCGCCATCCTATCGGCGCTGGCGAAACTGCGCCGCAATGGCTTCGGCTTCGCCATCGTCGATGCCATCGAGGATGCCGACCTCGAAAAACTTGGCGAGGCCTGCGCCGGAATGGCACTGGTCACCGGCGGTTCGGGCGCCGCCGTCGGCCTGCCCGGAAATTTCCGCAGGCAGGGGCTGCTTGCCGACCGGGCGCCGGTTGTCGAACTGCCGGAAGTGGGCGGACCCCTGGCGGTCCTGTCGGGGAGCTGTTCGCAAACCACGCTGGCGCAGACGGCGGAATTGGCAAGAACCTGCCCGGCCCTGAAGCTCGATCCCGGCCGGGTCGCCGACGATGCCGAGGCCGCCATTGCCGAAGCGGTGGACTGGGCGCTTGAGCGCACCGGCAAGGGGCCGGTTCTCATTCATGCCGGGGCATCTGCGAACGAGGTGGCCGCGGTCCAGACGCAATTCGGCCGCGAACGGGCGGGGGCGATGATTGAGGAGGCCATGGCTTCAATCGCCAAGGCTCTGGTGGCGGCGGGAGTGCACCGGCTGGTGGTGGCGGGCGGCGAAACGTCCGGCGCCGTGGTCAAGGCGCTGGGCATTGAGGCGCTGGAGATCGGCCCGCAGATCGAGCCGGGCGTTCCGGCCACCATCTCGACGGGAACTCCACGCCTGGCGCTGGTGCTCAAATCCGGAAATTTCGGCGGCCCCGGCTTCTTCCTCAAGGCCGTCGCGGCATTGCGCTAGAGCCTTTTCGATTTTGATTGAATCGCCTTCAACCAATGTCCTTATCCGTCTCCGCCCGCGGGGCGGGGAAAGTGGCGTGCGCGGCCTTCCGCGCGTGACGGATGGGGACTTTCTGCCTTGAGCGGCCAAAGGACCCCATCCGTCACCCCGGATCAAGTCCGGGGTGCCACCTTCCCCACGGCAAAGCCGTGGAGAAGGATAGGAATGATTGTACGCAGCGTTTCAATGAAAAGTAGACATGCGCTAATAGAGATGACAAGCAACCGTGCGGCCTTGCGTGACTTTCAGCGCAGGCGGAGTTTCCCCGCAGCAGGTCATGGCAAACCGGCAGCGCGGATGAAATGGGCAGCCCGGCGGAATGTTTTCGGGATTGGGCGGATCACCGGCCAATACGATGCGCCGCCGCTTCTTCTCGGGGTCGACTTCCGGCACGGCCGATACCAGCGCCTGCGTATAAGGATGAAGGGGCGAACCAAACACCCGTACCGCCGCGCCGTATTCGACAATACGCCCGAGATACATCACCGCGACTTCATCGCTCACATGTTCCACGATTGAGAGGTCATGCGAAATGAAAATATAGGACAGTTTGAGGCGCTGCCTGAGGTCGATCAGCAGGTTCAGGATCTGCGACTGGATCGACACGTCGAGCGCCGAGACCGGTTCATCCAGAACGACAAGCCTGGGCTCCAGCGCAATGGCGCGGGCTATGCCGATGCGCTGACGTTGGCCGCCGGAAAACTCATGCGGATATTTGGCCGCGGCGTTGCGGTCGAGCCCGACGAGATCGAGAAGCTCGAGCACCTTGGCCTTGCGCTCAGCCCTGGTGCCGATGCCATGAATGTCGAGCGGCTCGGAGATGATCGCCGCGACGGTCATGCGGGGGTCGAGCGAGGCATAGGGGTCCTGAAATACGATCTGGATGTCGCGCCGCCGACGCCGCAACGCGGCTCCATCGAGGGCAAGAAGACTTTCGCCGTTAAAAAGAACGTCGCCGCCCGTCGGCTCGATCAGCCGCAGCATGAGCCGCGCTAGTGTCGACTTGCCGCAGCCCGATTCGCCGACGATGCCGAGCGTGCGTCCGGCTTGCAGCGAAAGGCTCACCTCGCTAACTGCCCGGACCAGCCCTTTTCCATCACGCGCCGGATAGTGCTTCGACAGATTGCGGACTTCAATGAGCGCAGTCATGGCACGGGATTCCAGCAGGCCGCGGCCCGGCCATATGCGGGAGCCAATGCGGGAATCTCGCGGCGGCATTTCTCCAGCACCCGCGGGCAACGGTCGGCGAAGCTGCAGCCCACGCCACGCTGTCCCGGTGGCGGCACAAGACCTGGAATGCTTGGCAGGCGTTCGCCCCTCTTCACATGGCGCGGCGAAGAGCTGATGAGGCCCGCCGTATAGGGATGACGGGGGGCGGCGAAGACCTCCGCCGCCGGTCCGCGCTCGACGATCCGGCCTGCATACATCACCACCATGTTGCGGCACATCTCGGCCACCACGCCGAGATCATGGGTTATGAGCAGGATCGACAGACCAAGATCGCGCTGCAGTGCTTTCAGCACCTCCATGATCTGCGCCTGAATGGTGACATCAAGCGCCGTTGTCGGCTCGTCGGCGATGAGCAGCTTCGGCCCGCAGACGATGGCCATGGCAATCATCACGCGTTGCCGCAAGCCGCCGGACAGTTCATGCGGATACTGTTCCAGCCGCCTTTCGGCATTGCCGATGCCAACCTTGTTCAACACGTCGATGACCAGGCCCTTGGCTTCTCCGTAGGCCATGCCGCGATGCAGCGAGAGGACTTCGGCGATCTGCCGCCCGATGCGCTGGGTCGGGTTGAGACTGGTCATCGGCTCCTGGAAGATCATGCCGATGCGGTCGCCGCGGATCTTGCGCATCCGCCGCTCGGGCAGGGGAACCAGATCTTCGCCTTCGA
>JANMQB010000003.1:0-2477 GCA_031370155.1 Hyphomicrobiales bacterium
TGTTCGGCGGCGGCAAGGCGGAATTGCAACTGGTCGAATCGGATGATCCGCTGGAGGCCGGGCTCGAAATCGTGGCCAATCCGCCGGGCAAGAAGCCAACGGTGCTGTCGCTCTTGTCGGGCGGCGAACAGACGCTCACCGCGCTGTCGCTCATCTTCGCCGTCTTTCTCACTAACCCCTCGCCGATCTGCGTGCTCGACGAAGTGGACGCGCCCCTCGACGACCACAATGTCGAGCGCTTCTGCAATCTGCTGGACGCGATGCTGGAGCGCACCGAGACGCGCTTCCTGATCATCACCCACCACGCGCTGACCATGGCGCGCATGCACCGGCTGTTCGGCGTCACCATGATGGAGCGCGGCGTATCGCAGCTCGTCTCGGTCGATCTCCTGGAAGCCGAAGCGATGCGCGAGGCGGGGTGATCCGCGGGCGCATTGCGTGAACATCGTCTTCGATATCGGCAATGTGCTGCTGCGCTGGGATCCGCGCTTTCTTTATCGCAGAATTTTCGCCGACGAGGAGCGCATGGAGTGGTTCCTCGCCCATGTCTGCGGCAATGAATGGAACTTGGAACAGGATCGCGGGCGGAGCTTCGCCGAGGCGGTCAAGGAGGCAACGCTTCGCCATCCCGAATATGCCGCCGAGATCGCCGCCTATGACGCGCGCTGGCAGGAGACCCTGCCCCATGCCATCGACGGCAGCGTCGCCATTCTCGAAAGCCTCGGGGCGCGCAGCGTTCCGCTGTACGCGATCTCGAACTGGAACGGCGATAAATTTCGCGAGACCCGAAGCCGCTTTGCCTTCCTCGATCATTTCCGCGACATCGTCGTGTCGGGCGATGCGCGTCTGGTGAAACCGGATCCCGCCATCTACCGCCTGCTGCTCGACCGCAACGGGCTTGCGGCGAAGGACTGCCTGTTCATCGACGACAGTGCCACCAATGTCGCAGGGGCGGAAGCCGTCGGCATGAAGGCCCATCACTTCCGCTCGCCGGAATTCCTTGCCGATACTCTGCGCCGGGCCGGGCTTTTGTAGAAACCGCAGGCGCCGGCCTACGCTTCTTGCATTGTGAGGCAAATTACCGTACATTGCGGACATGGCGCAGACTCGCATCAAGGCCCATCGTCTCGAAGCCCGCATCGCCGCCTCTTCGTTGGCGGCGATCCGGCGCGCGGCGAAAATTCAGGGACGGTCGGTCAGCGATTTCGTGGTGCATGCTGCCCATGAGGCGGCCAGCCGCACCATCGCCGACGCCCGGATTCTGCGGCTGTCGGCCAACGATCAGGTCGCGCTGGTGAAGGCGCTGCTCAAGCCGCCGCCCGTTGCACCGGCCATGCGCCGCGCCATCAAGCGGCGGGCGCGGCTACTGGGCCCGGCATGACGGCGCGCTTCACGGTCGAAGCGCTGGCACCACATCACGACCGAAACTCATTCTCCTGCGGCGTTGCCGCCCTCGACCGCTATCTTCGCGAGATCGCGGGTCAAGACGTGAAACGCCGCATGGCAAGTTGTTTCGTGGCGGTCGAAAACTCATCGCAGCGTCTTGCGGGCTTCTACACTCTCGCCTCGGCAAGCCTGCCGGTTGCCGAAATTCCGGCCGCCCTGGCCTCCAGATTGCCGCGCTATCCGATGCTGCCCGGCGTGCGCCTCGGGCGCCTTGCAGTGGGACTCGATCATCGCGGGCTTGGTCTCGGCGGCGCCCTGCTCGCCGATGCGATGGCCCGCGCCGCACGCTCGGAAATTGCCGCCTATGCCATGATCGTCGATGCCAAGAATGCGGCGGCCCGGTCCTTCTACATGCATCATGGGTTCATTGCCTTTGCATCGGTGCCGCTCAGTCTGTATCTGCCGCTCGGCAGGCCGGCCAAAGGCTGATCGCTGCTTTGCCAGGATTTTCGAAGCGATTTCATTGGCTTGCGGCGCCGATCCATTTCTTGACACAAAATAGGCCCGCAACTATGGTGCGCGCGATTTCGGGGGGCGTTTGCCGCTGCCCGCAGGCCCAATTTCCTGAGCGCGATCATGAGTGACACCGGCCAGAAGCCGCCGCCGGATCGGCTTGAGGATTTTGAGCGGCGGCTCGACAAGACGCTCGAGGCGCGGCGCGGCTCATCCGGACCCGACACCACGGAGGGTTCGGCGGCGGGGCTGGCGCTGCGGGCGGTGAGCGAGCTTGTCGTCGGGCTGCTCGTCAGCATGGGGCTGGGCTGGATGGCCGACAAATATTTCGGCACCGCGCCGTGGATCATGCTGGCCTTGATGCCCGTGGGCCTGGCGGCCGGCGTGTTCAACGTCATGCGCCTGTCGCGCTCGCAACAGGCCGAAGATATTCTCGGCGGCAAGGGCCCCGTAGCACCTTCCGTCAAAGACGATGATGAGGACTGAACGTGACGACGACCACGACTGAAGCCGCCGCCGCTGCCGGTTCCGCCGAACAAGGCGAGAAAATCATCGATCCGATCCACCAGTTCGTGATC
>JANMQB010000015.1:0-4869 GCA_031370155.1 Hyphomicrobiales bacterium
GTGAACAACCTCTGTTACAACAACGGCGGCGCGGGCGTGCAACTCTACTCCTCGGCAAACGTAGATTGCATGAATAACACGAACTATTTCAATAATCGTTCGTCAATATCCGACAAGGGCGAAATCAGTGCAATCGACTGCACGAGCGCCCGTTGCTATAATAACATTCTTCACGCACGAAATGCCATGCCGGCGCAATACTATAAACGCAACGTCAATGTCGAATTCGATTACAACATCTATTGGAACGGCACCTTCGTGGTGAAGGGGCCACAAGACATTGTTGCAGACCCGCGCCTCGTCAATGCCACGGTAAATCCGGCCGATGCCGATTTCCGGCTGATGGCCGGTTCGCCGGCGATCGACTCAGGTACGAAGAAACTGGCGCCCCGCGAAGATATCGAGCTCAATCCGCGCCGCAATGGGAGCGGCATCGACCGCGGCTCATACGAGTATCTGGCTTAGCGTCACCACCAGCGGGATGGTGAGAGCGGCGCAGATGATCTGCAGCGTCAGGATATTGGCAACGAGCGGCGCATCGCCGCCCATCCGGCGGGCGAGCACATAGGCGCCGGAACCGGTGGGCACCGCGCCTGCGACCAATGCGACAGCGAAGGTCTGGCCGGTGACGCCGAGAAGCGTCAGCCAGAAGGCCATGAACAGCGGCATGACCAGAAGTTTGAGAACGGTGGCGAGCACCACCGGCCCCTTGGCGGCCATGGCGTGATCGAGCCGCAGGCCCGCGCCGACGGTGAGGAGTGCCAAGCCCAGCGCGCCCTTGCCGATCATGTCGAGAACCTGCAGCCCGAGTCCGGGCAGTGGAAGGCTCGAAAGTTGCCAGATCACGCCGCCTACCGAGGACAGAACGAAGGGGTTCTTCAGGATCGAAAGTGCGACGGTCCCGGCATCAGGCGGCTTGCCGGAGGCATAAAGCGACAGCACGGCGACATTGACGACATTGAGGAGCGGGATCATCGCCGCCGCGCTGACCGCGCCGATGGCCAGCGCGCCCTGGCCGAAATAAACCGGGATGATGGCAAGTGCGATGAAGGTGTGCCAGCGGGTGGCGCCCTGGAAGAGGCTGGAATATTGCGGGCCGTCGAGGCTGAGTGCCGCACAAAGCGGGCGGCGCAGGGCCAGGAGCAGGGCGAACATGGTGGAGATCGCCAGCATCATGGCGAACGCCATGTGCCAGACCGGCACGCCGGTGAAATCGGCGGCGGCGATTTCCTTGAAGATGATGGCGGGAAAGAGCACGAAATAGCAGACATGATCGACGGCCGCCCAATGGGTTTCGCCGATCAGGGCGGAGCGGCGCAGGCCCAGCCCCACCAGGATGACGATGAAGACTGGAAGCAGGGCGAGGAAGGCGGCGGTCATCGGATCGCCTCGGCCAGCGCGATCATCAATGGGATCGAGAAGAAGGAGACGACGGTCTGCACCGTGACGGTGGCGGCCACCAGCGGTGCATCGCCGCCCATCTGACGGGCCAGCACATAGGCGCTCATGGCGGTGGGCACCGAGGCGCAAACGATGCAGGCGACGAAAGCGGTGCCGGAGATGCCGGTGGCGAGGCTCCACAAGGTGACAAGCAGCGGCGTGCCGAACAGTTTCAGGCCGGTGCCGAGCCAGACGGCGGGTGAGGGCCTTATCGCCTCATGGGTCGAGAGCCCGGCGCCCACCATCAGGAGGCCGGAACCGATGGCAGCACCCCCCAGCATGCCCATGCTGGTCATCAACGGCTGATAGATGTGGATGCCGGCGAAGTTGATCAGCAGCCCCGCCGCCGTAGCCCAGATGAAGGGGTTGCGGAAGACCACATAGGCGGTCTCGCGGGCAGTGAGCTTGCGGGCGGCGGCATTCTGGGCGACCACGGTGACCGCCATGATATTGGCGATGGGAACCAGCGCACCGATGATGACGGCAACGAGGGCCACGCCTTGATCGCCATAGAGCTTGGCAAGAACCGGCAGGGCGATGAAGCCGTTCCAGCGGGTGGCGCTCTGGAACAGCGATGAGAATGATGGCCCCTCGATCGCCAGCCAGGCCATGATGAATTTGCGCGCTGCGAGAAGGCCGAGCGCCATGGTGAAGAAACTGGCGATCATGGTGACGGCGATGCCGGTCAGGGGCAGGCTGGCGATGTCGGAGCGGATCAGGGTTTCGGCGAGAAGGGCGGGGAAGAACACCCAGTAGCCGAGCAGCTCGAGGCCGCGCCACATGTCCTCGGGCACGATGCCGCGCCAGCGCAGGGCCCAGCCAAGGGCGATGAGCAGGAAGATGGGCAGCAGGGTTTCAAAGGCGAATGTCATCTGAGCGAATCCAGGGCGGCCTGCAGGATCCAGGCGGCGGCGAGCTTGTCGATGACGGCATCGCGCTTGACCCGCGAGGCATCGGCGGCGATAAGCATGCGCTCGACCGCGGCAGTCGACAGCCGCTCGTCCCAGTAGACGATGGGGATCGGCGTGAGCTTCGTCAGATTGCGGGCGAAGGCGCGGGTCGATTGGGCGCGCGGGCCCTCCGAGCCATCCATGTTCACCGGCAGGCCGAGAACAATGAGGCCAATATTCTCGCGTGCGGCAATGGCAAGCAGGCGGGCGGCATCGGCAGTGAATTTCCTGCGTTCGATGGTTTTCACGGGCGTTGCGATCCGGCGCGTCAGATCGCTGGTGGCGACGCCGATGGTCTTGCTGCCGAGATCAAGGCCCATGAGACGGGATAAGGGCGGCAGGCTGGCTGCGGCTTCGGCGAGTGTCAGATCGGCGGCGGGCATGGCGCCTGACTAGCCGATTTGAGCGTCGGGGCAAACGCCGAACTTGCGCCCTTTCGCCTGCGGCGCGATCATGGCTGGTTCAGGAGGAGATCCCATGAAGATCGGCTATATCGGCCATTCGGCCTTCCGCATCGAAACCGGAACGGCCGTCATTCTCGTCGATCCCTTCATCACCGGCAATCCGGCGGCCAAGACCGATGTCAAGACGGCCTCGGCGGGCGCCACCCATGTGCTGTTGACCCACGGCCATGACGACCATGTGGGCGATGCGGTCGATATCCTCAAAGCCACCGGCGCCACGCTGGTTGCCAATTTCGAAATCTGCAACTATCTCGCCGCCAAGGGGGCGGCGAATTACAGCCCCGGCAACCATGGCGGGCGCATCGAGTTCGACGAATTCGACGTCGTCTTCACCAATGCCTGGCATTCCTCCTCGGCCATCATCGAGGGCAAGCCCATCTATCTTGGCAATCCGTCGGGTTTCGTGATCATGCCCAAGCGCGAGAAGGGCAAGACGCTCTATATCGCGGGCGATACCGGCATTTCCCTCGACATGAAACTGGTCCACGATCTTTATGCGCCGGTAATCGGCATCATTCCCATCGGTGACCGTTTCACCATGGGGCCCATGCAGGCGGCCTATGCCTGCCGCAAATTCTTCAAGTTCAAGATCGTCATTCCCTGCCACTATGCCTCTTTCGCCGGATATGTCATTCCCGATGCGGCGCCCTTCCTCAAGGCCATGGGGCCGGAGCGCCGCAAGGTGAAGGCGATTGCCGGCGGGCAATCGATCACTGTCTGAACAGGAAAGAATCGCGCGCATGGCGAAGATGGAAGAACGCCCAGTAGGAGAGATCGTCGATCCGCTGCCGGCGGGCAACAGGCCGGACCTGCGGCCCCTGCATGGGCGCTGGATCCGGCTCGAGCCGGTCTCGGCCGCGAAACATGCGGAGGACCTCTACGCATCCTTCGCCGAGAGCGATCCGCAAGGGCGAGTCTGGACCTATATGGGCTATGGGCCTTTCGAGTCGCTCGAGGTTTTTAGCGAGTGGCTCAAGGGCAGGGAGGAGAGCCGCGATCCGTGGTTCTATGCCTTCATCCGCCGCGAAAGGGGCGAGGCCTGCGGCATGGGCGCCTTCATGCGCTGCGATGCGGCCAATGGAGTAATCGAGATCGGCCATATCTGGATGTCGCCGGGACTACAGCGGACCCGCGAGGCGACGGAGGCGATCTACCTGATGATCCGCCACTGTTTCGACGATCTCGGCGTCCGGCGGCTGGAATGGAAATGCGATGCGCTCAATGCCGCCTCACGGCGGGCGGCGGAACGCATCGGCTTCAGCTTCGAAGGGATTTTCCGCCAGCACATGATCGTCAAGGGCCGCAACCGCGACACCGCCTGGTACGCCATGCTCGACAAGGACTGGCACCGCGTTCACGCGGGCTTCGAGGCCTGGCTGAGGCCGGACAATTTCGATGCGAAGGGCCGGCAGAAGGCCAAGTTGCGGGTTATCTGAGCGGGTGCTATCCAGCGCCCGGTTTTATTGAAGGACTCCAGGAATGTCGGTCGATCAGGCAACGGTCAGGCGGGTGGCGCGGCTGGCCCGGATAGGAGTGAAGGACGAGGACGTGCCGAAGCTTGAGGCCGAACTCAATTCCATCCTGCACTGGATCGAGCAGTTGAACGAAGTCGACGTTTCCAAAGTCGAGCCGATGACATCGGTGGTCTCGATGCGGATGAAGATGCGCAAGGACGAAGTGACCGACGGACACTACCCGGCCGATGTAGTGAAGAACGCCCAGGCGCAAGAGGACTCTTTCTTCATGGTGCCGAAGGTGGTGGAATGATGGGGGGTCTTCTCAAAACCCTTCTCCCAAGGGGAGAAGGAGGGGCCCGCGCGAAAGCGCGGGAGGATGAGGGGACACGAACTTTTCGGAACCGCCGCGATCCCCTCACCCGTCCGCCTACGGCGGCCGACCTCTCCCAGAGGAGAGGTGAATGGTAGGCAACCGGCTGACTGGGTTGGCTCGAAACCTCAGGCAAGGTCAAACCCCGGCCGAGGCGAAGCTGTGGTCGATCTTGCGCAACCGGCAAC
>JANMQB010000045.1:0-2114 GCA_031370155.1 Hyphomicrobiales bacterium
GTCAATTCCTCGCCCCGGCCATGGCTAAGACTTTCCGTGCCCTTGGCGATTTCCGCCTGCAAGACCCGGAGCTTGGCGATGTAGCCGAGGATATTCTGGCCGATTTCGTCCTGAACTTCCTCAGGCAGTTGGCTCATCGCCTGAATGGCTGAAGATAGGGTGCGTGTCATGATAACTATCCTAGCACAAGCGTTTCATGGATACAGCCGCGTCTTCGTCCACAGGCCATCGGGGTTTTCGCGGCTGAAGGCGACGCGGTCGTGCAGGCGGAAGGGGCGCTCGTGCCAGAATTCGATCGACAGCGGCTTGATGCGGAAACCCGACCAATAAGGAGGTCGCGGAATTGCGCCGATCGCAAATTTCGCCGCGTATATCGCTACGGCAGCTTCAAGCGCGAAGCGACCTTCGAGCGGCCGCGACTGCTTCGAGGCCCAGGCGCCGATGCGGCTCTCGCGCGGTCTGGAGGCGAAATAAGCATCGGCATCGGCCTTGCTTACCTCTTCGACAGGTCCGCGCAGCCGCACCTGGCGGCGCAGGCCCTTCCAGTGGAAACACAGGGCGGCTTTCATGGTTCCAAGAATTTCCTGGCCCTTCTGGCTTTCGAAATTGGTGTAGAAAACGAAGCCGCGTTCGTCGAAGCCCTTGAGCAGCACCATGCGGACATTGGGCAGGCCCGCCTCGTCGACGGTGGCGAGCGCCGCGCCGTTGGGGTCGTTGGGCTCGGATTTCTCCGCGTCCTTCATCCAGTCGGCAAAAAGCTGAAACGGATCGTTGCGCTCGGTGAAGCCGAGGGCGGCGGTAAGGACGGGAAGGTCGCTGAGGCTCATCTCAGGTCATTCGCAATTGCTCTGGGCCGATCTTGCATGTCCCACGCTGGCGATTCAAGGCGGCGGTCCGGCGATTTTCTTTCTTGTGGACCTCATTCCGCACTTGTGCCAATTAACCCGCCGTTCAAGCGCGACGGCAGCTTCTTCACGGAAATAATCATGAGCGAAAACAGGGCCTTAATGGCGGGCAAGCGCGGACTCATCATGGGCGTCGCGAACAATCGCTCAATCGCCTGGGGAATAGCCAAGGCCTGCGCCAACCATGGCGCCGAGCTGGCCTTCACCTATCAAGGTGATGCGCTGAAGAAGCGCGTCGAACCGCTGGCGGCCGGGATCGGTTCCAAGCTCGTGGTGCCCTGCGATGTCACCGACATGGCGTCGATCGATGCGACCTTCGTGGCGATCGGCAGGGCTTGGGGCAAGCTCGACTTCCTCGTCCACGCCATCGCATTCTCCGACAAGGACGAACTGACCGGGCGCTATGTCGATACGACGGCGGATAATTTCACCAAGACCATGTTCATCAGTTGCTACAGTTTCACGGCAATCGCCCAGCGCGCCGAAAAGCTGATGACGGGCGGCGGCTCGCTCCTGACGCTCACCTATTACGGCGCCGAAAAGTGGATGCCCCATTACAACGTCATGGGTGTCGCCAAGGCGGCGCTCGAGGCATCGGTGCGCTACATGGCGGCCGATCTCGGCCCCAAGAATATCCGGGTCAATGCGATTTCGGCGGGACCGATCAAGACGCTCGCCGCCTCGGGCATCGGCGATTTCCGCTACATTCTGAAGTGGAACGAATATAATTCGCCGCTGCGGCGCACGGTGACCATTGATGAGGTGGGCGATTCCGGCTTCTATCTCCTGTCCGATCTCGGCCGCAGCGTCACCGGCGAGATCCTGCATGTCGATGCGGGCTATCACATCGTCGGCATGAAGAACCCGGATGCGCCCGACATGGCGGTCAACCACAACGGCGATTGAGCCCAATCCGCCTTTCTAAACCCGGCAGGGTTGTTTCTGCCGCGAGAACAGCCAGGCCGAGCGGTTTGACGCGGACGGGAACGCGGCTTAATCATTAGCCATGTCGCATAATACATTCGGCCATTTGTTCCGCATGACCACTTTCGGCGAAAGCCACGGGCCGGCGATCGGCTGCGTGGTCGACGGCTGCCCACCCGGCATCGCGCTGACGCCGGCCGATATCCAGGCCTATCTCGACAAGCGCCGGCCCGGGCAATCGCGGTTCACCAGCCAGCGGCGCGAGCTGGATGAAGTGAAAATCCT
>JANMQB010000061.1:0-8807 GCA_031370155.1 Hyphomicrobiales bacterium
CGGATTTGCGCCGCCAACGGTTCGATCATCATTACCTGCCGCAGCGGCCAGATTACTGTCAGCCCTCGCCGCCCGCGCCCCGACGACAAATGCGAAAGGTTGGGGTAGGGATGCGCACAGTCTAGCTAGAGCGGCTTGCAGCTGATTTTAATCGTTTGGCGCGAGGTGGGGGATTCCCAAATCAATTGCGATGAGGGAGTCTGGGGCCTTCATCGGAGGAGGTCACCATGCCGAGGGCTTATTCGCGTGACTTGCGTGCGCGTGTGGTGCGGTTTGGGGAAGCCTGCGGGTGGCTGGACGACAAGAGATTAAGCTGAACTGCCGAAACTGACATAGTTCCGCGGCTGCGGGCGATTTTGCACGCGACAGGACTTAGTTGGACTTGGTAATGGCGGACTCCGTCTCCGCCATGTTATTTTTCCATTGTGATGCGAGCGCGCCGAACGCGGCTCAGGCGGTCAGCACACGCTGCACCGCCTGTCGCGCCACCCCCGCTATGAACTGGAACAACATGTCGAGCACCCAGCGGATCACCGCGACTGAGAGCCTCATGCCGGCCTGAAGGGTGCGGCCCATGAAACCCATGATCGTCTCCAGCAATTGGCGGGTCGTTGCAGCGATCGCGATGGAGGCGGCCGCAGCCGAATTCAGCATGGCGGCCATCTGGTCAAGCAAGGTCGCCGCCACGAACAACCTCGAACCGATGGTTGCCGCCGCCTCGGCGAGTAGCAACTTCAGCGCGAGTGTGATCAGCCGGAGGATCTGCGCGTTGAGCATGGCCGGGCCGAAGTTCAAGGACCCGGCCATTCCCAGCACGTCGGCAACCGTGTCGAGGGAAAAGCGGCGATGGCTCATCACCGGCAAGCCGCGCCAGCCTGCGTCGCCGACATTGCGGATATAAAGATCCTTGTCATGCGCGGCGAAGGAAATGATGTTTCCGCAGCCGGTCATCATGTATCCCTGGCGCGAGATCGGCACATGCGCAAAAGGGAATATCGGAACCATCGGTACAGGGTCGGTGTCGTGACAGACGCGAAAGATGTTGTCCGCGCCGATC
This sequence comes from Hyphomicrobiales bacterium, assembly GCA_031370155.1. GTDB lineage: Bacteria > Pseudomonadota > Alphaproteobacteria > Rhizobiales > Aestuariivirgaceae > Aestuariivirga. The sequence goes on from JANMQB010000061.1 coordinate 1,058, forward strand.
GCGGAGGACAGAAATTGGCTGTGCGTAACCGTACCCGCCCGCGGCGCTCCGAACGTATAGAGCTTGACTGACCCAACGCCGCGCAATGCGTCGGCGAGGATGGTGGCCGTCGCTCCGCCCAGGCTGTGGCCCACGAGGTGCAACGTGGAAATGCTTCGCCCGCGGATCGCGGTCCGCACCTGCGGGAGGATGCTGTTGGCAAGATTGTTGAACCCCTCATGCACCAGCAGGCCGCTCGGTCCAGGGGTGCCGCTCATATGAACGTTGGACAGCCAGTCGTGCGCCGAGGGCGGTTCCGTGCCCCGCACCGCGATTAGGCACTCGCCCTGCCTTTGTGCGCTGCCGAAAGCGATGAAGCCGAAACCGGTCCGGCTCGACGCGGCGGGTAGGCCGATGCCTGAAACGCCGGTGAAACGGGTTCCGCTGGCGATGTTGAAATCGGATCCGGCCTTCGAGGAAGCCTGCGCAGCGGTCAGCATGTCGGTGTCGATGCGCAGGGAATAGGCGCTCTTGGCGAAGATCGCGGCCTGCTTGGGCGTCAGTTCGTTGGGCATGTCAGCACCTCCCCCGCGGCAGCTTCACTTCGACTGCCGCCGCCGTTTTCAGATCAGTTTGCAGACACCGAAATCGTTTCCCTGGTTGCTGGGCGTGTGATTGAGATTACAAATGAATTTGAGCGGCCTCCCGTTGCTTTCGCCGTGGCGTTCGAAATTGCTCTTGGTGTTGATCCAGCCGCGGTATTCTTTGCCACCGTGCTTGATGTTGATCTTCTGGACGATTGTGATCTGTCCGGGAAGAAGGTTCGAAAAGCCGCCTTTCCGGCTGATTTCAGCAAACCTGAATCTTCCGTTTTCGTCGCTCGATGTCGTGACCGGGCTGACTTCGCCTTCCGACGACCACAGGGTGATTTGCGTCACCTCGGCATCCTTGACCGGCTTGCCATCCTGGACAATCTGACCTTCGACTTCGGAAAAAAGCACGTTCGTGCCAAAAAGCGCCATCGCGTTCCTCCCTGTCAAAACCACGGAAAGCGCTCCGGCCAGCGCGACAACGACCACGGCCTTCAGAAATCCCGCGACCTTGCCCCGCGTCGCAATCATCGTCGATCCTGCAAGCGTAAGTAACCGCGGCACGATAGAACAAATCCTGCCATGTGACCAGATCGAGCATGTCACGGCTCGCCATGACAATGCGGAATATTCGAGGCGCTGCAACGCAAGCCGAGCCTGGCCTGGTCCAGCGGCAGTGCGGCCGGCAGTTACACAGACCCTCAAGGCCCGGACGCTTCCGGCGCCCGCCGGTTCCGGCCGGTGTCCTTGGAGGCGCAACTATTTTATCCGCAAGTTGAAACCAACCGCCGATCTCCGTGTTAATGGCCTGCAATTGGCACAATCCGAATGATAGTTCGTGGAAGGTCCTTCCCCCTTGGGCCTTCCTCGATCGGCGCGAATGCCTCCACGGTGCGCCTCATCATTTCAGTTCAGATCGAAGGCTTTTCCCGAGTCGACGAGCCCGGTGGCGATGACGGACAACAAGACGCCCAGCGCCACCACATCCGCCGGGATACGATCCCAGGCAAATAGCGCCACCGCCACAGCGAGAATTGTCAGGCACGTGGCGATTTCCACGGTCACGGATATTCCCTCCCAATGCCGTCGGGCACACCTATCCGGGGGCCGGGCTTACCGGGATGCGTTGTGGCCCGCCCCCGTCAGGTCGGGAAGATAGATAATGCCCGCCGCCTGCGTGAATTCCGGATCGGCATGAGGCGGCAGTGGTCCCCGAGACAGTGACACCGATTTCTCGCCGGTGAGTAGCGTCTCGAACTTGGCCTGCAGATTTGCGACCGTATCGCTGTTCATTTGCATGTCCTCCTCAGCACCCCCCACAATAACGCCCATGAAGGAAGACCGTTCCGCCCTATTGGGCGGGTGTTATGGCGTTCAAGGGGGCATCGACGGTCCAGGTGACACCCTTTGGCCCGAACTCGAGCTTCACGGCGCCGCCGAGGACTTGGGCGAGGGACGTCTCGATGATCACATGACCGAACCCCTTGCGCCGGGGAGCCTTGACCCGCGGGCCGCCGCGCTCGGTCCACGACATGCGGAAGCGCGGCTCTTCACCGCTGCGATCCACCGACCAGGCAATCCCGACGGTTCCCTCCGGAACCGACAAGGCGCCGTATTTCATTGCATTGGTGGCGAGTTCATTGATGGCGAGGCCGAGGCTCTGCAGGGCGTCCGGTTTCAAATTGACCGGCGAGCCGGAGGCCGTGATGCGGCTCCCGTCGACGCCGCCGAACGGGGCGATCTGGAAGAATACGAGGTCTTCGAGGGGCGCCCCCGTCCAGTCCGTCTTCACCAGCAGGTCGTGTGACGCCCCCAGGCCTTGAATGCGGCGGGAAAAGGCTTGCTGAAACTCTTCCAGGGTGGTGTTTCGCTTGGCGGTTTGCGTGGCGAGCGCAGCGATGATGGCGAGCAGGTTCTTGGCGCGGTGGGTCAGTTCGCGCATGACCAGCCGGAGATGTTCCTCCGACCGCTTGCGGGCTGTCATGTCGACGTTGGCTCCCAAGACACGGACCGGCTTGCCCTGCTCGTCGGCAAGCGTCTCGCCGCGAGTTTCAATCCAAACCACGCTGCCGTCCGGGTGGACGACCCGGAATTCATCGGCGAACGGACCGGCATTTGTCATGGCTTGCCGTTGTTTTTCTGCGACCTTCTGACGATCGTCGGGGTGGACGGCGGCCAGAAGCCGCGGCATCGCAGTCTCGATGGCCTCGCCGGCGTCAATCTCGAAGCCCAGGACGGCTTTGCCGTTCGTCAGGCCGGCGACGACGCCTCCTTGCAGATTCATATCGACGATGGCCATTCCCGCAACCCTGAGGGCAAGTGTCAGACGCTTCTCGTTGTCGGCGATGACCTTGTCGACAAGCAAGCGTTGCGTGACATCGCGCCAGCAACTGACCGCGCCGATAATGCGCCCGCTCGCGTCGCGCACCGGATTGACGCTCACTTCGATCGTAAGCTGTGTCCCGTCCGGACGTTTGACGGAAAAATACTCCTCCGCGACGCTCTCGCCATGGCGGCTGGCGCGGTAGAGGGGCAATTGCCGGATCTCCGGCCGCGTGACGCCATCGGGAAACCAGATGCCGAACGCCGCGGCGTGTTCATCGGCGAGAACCTTGAGCTCGGCTTCCGGCTTGCCGATCCACTCGATGGCTTTCTTGCTGTTGGCGATGACGCGCAGGTCCGGGCCGCCCACGATCGTGACGCCCTCCGGGATGTGCTCCAGCAAGGTGTCCAGCAAAGCCTTGCCTTCTTCGGCAACTCGCTGGCGCTCGCGCAGTTGGGCGTCGGCGGTGGCCAGTGTGGACTGGATTGTCCTGCCTTCCGTCAGAAATGTGTTGATGGGTGGAAGCGGTGCGGCTTTGCCTATCGCCGCCGCCGCACCCAAGGTCTGGCGAATGAGACTGGCGAGCGGCAGCGAGAAAAAATAGGCCAACAAGGCACTCAGGCTGATTGCCAGCAAGCTGGCGGAATACAGGTTGCGCCAGGTTGCGGCGAGTGGAGCCTCAAGAACGGCATGCGGCGCCCAGACGGTTGTGGTCCACCCGGTGAGGGATGACCGGTTATGAGACCCGATCGCCGCTTGGTCCCGAATCGTGATGCTGGACGTCGAACCTGCCACGCCACTTGGCCGCTCGATGTCCTGGCGCTGAAAATCGACGCGCCGATCGCGCAATGCCGGATCAGTCGATGCAATGACCGTCCCGGTACGGTCGCTGATTGCGGCGTGCCATCCTTCCGGGAGTTCCTGCTGCTCCAGCAGCGCCTGCATTCGCGACGGCTCCGCCGTAATGATCAGGACGTAGCGGACACGCCCTTCAATCACCACCGGCATCGAGACATTGAATACGAGCATATCCGCCACCTTTCCGAGAAATAGATCGGAAACGTAGACTATCTGTTTGTCGATGACCTCCCGGGTTTCGGGCGGCGCCGATGACTTGGGCAAGGGGGTCCCATACGGGACGCGGGTGTTGATCAGCTGTTGTAACGCGAGGTCCAGGAGCAGGACATTCGCATGCGCATAGTTCATGGACAGCTTTGCTTCATCGTAAAATGCCCGGTAGTTCGCATCCGCGAGTGACTGCGAGGTTCCCAGGGCTGCGGCCGTGGAGAGCAGCCCGCCGATGTCCCGGTCGACATTGGCCGACACGCTGCGTGCCCGACTGATGATTCGCTCTTCGTCGATACTGTGCAGGCTGGAAGCGAACTGGCTCAGGCTGAACAGGCTGAAGGCGATAAGCGGCACAAGAATGGCGAGCGGGAGCAGCACCAGCAGTACGGGCAGTGAAATGCTAAACCGTGGCTTTGCGGGTGTGTTCGACGGGACCAAAGGCACTTCAGCGTCTCCCAAGATGACCGGATTGTTCAATTCGCGCCGGTCATAGCTACTTTGCAAACCCTGCGCAAACGCCGGAATGAGCGAGCGGGGAACCAAATGGGCGGCAGATCGTTGTGAAGTGGAATGACACCTCTTTCGAAAGGAATTCGCATGGCCAAATCAGCTAAAGCAGGCAGCAACGGGCGCCACACTGGCGGCAACGGGACGCAAAGCCGCTCTTCGCGCATTTTCGACGACGTTTTGGCGCTGGCTGGAACGCTCGCCAGGGGCCGCAAGGAATTCGGCGCCGACCAGCTTCAGTCTCTCGCCAACGCAACCCGTGAATTCGCGGCCGCAATGACCGAACTGCCAAACCTGCGGCGTCATGTGGCGTCGGCGGCAGAAAGTATCGAAGGTCTCGCCGAATACGTCATGGAGACGGAGATCGAACAGATGGTCGTGGACGCCGGGACCTTCGCACGCCGCCATCCGCTCGCAACTTTGGCGATGACGGCGGTCGCGGGCATGGCGGCAATCGGTTTCATGCGGCCATGGCCAGCAACCGGAAATGCACGATCGGGCCGCACTTCGCGAGCGCGGCGCCAGACCGGTTCGAAGAGCCGCAGACAGCCGGCGCAGTTACGGCGCAGCGCTTCCGGCCGGGCCCGGGCGAATGCCTAGGGTCGCCGAAAAGCGGCTACGGGAGTCCGCTTCCAAGCCGGCGTTTCCAAAGCTCTTTCAGCAACTTGCCGGCGATGGTGAGGGCTGGGTCAATGCCGAACTGGCGCTGGCGCGGGCGGAGGCAGGCAAGGTGCTGGGCCGCTACATCGCAGCCATTGCAATGGCACTTGCGTGCTTTGCCATTCTGATCGCGGCACTGGTCGTACTGGCGCAGGCCAGCGTTGCCGCGTTGTCGCCCTATCTCAACGGACCAGTTGCCGCGGGCCTGGCCGTTTCCCTCATTCTGCTTGCCGGCGTCGCGCTACTGGGACTCGCCGCACGGCATTTAGTGATGCGCCCGATCCGCCCGGCCGGCCTGATTTTTCGATGCCTGATGGGCAGGGATGCAGGAGAGGGAAAATCTCCATGAGCTCGATCTCACAGCTTGAAAAAGAAGCGGAAAGGCGGCGGGCGCTATTCGCCGCGTCCCTGCTTGATCTTCGCAGCCGGCTCACGCTCCCCGGTCTTGTAGACCTGGCCGTGGGCTACTTGGATCCCCGATCTACCCATCTGCGGCCGGCTTATTCGGCGGTGCGGCGTAACCCGCTTGTTGCGGCAAGCGTAGTCGCCGGCGCTGCCTGGCTGCTCCGACAGTCGCTGCAGGACAGCGCCGGCCGCAGTTCCGAACCCGGGCACAGCGCCAGGCTTGGCCGAATCCGAGTTCGTTCTTCCCACGCATCAGCATCAAAAAAGGAGCCTAGACATGACATCGACTAACCAGACTTCGACCAGCGCCAAGGCGCAAGACCAAGCCACAAAAGTCAAGGCGGGGCGCGGAAAGGCAACATTGCGAAAGACCGCATCGCCGGCCCGCCGAACAACACGGACGGCAAGCCGGCGGCGGTCGTCCCAACCGTCGGTTTTCGAGGGATACGGCGATTCAGCCGCCCGGCTTATCAGTCGCGGACGGACCATGCTCGGGGACGCCTATACCTGGGCCGGAGAGGCGGGGAGCGCGTTGCCAAGGACCGCGCGCCAGCTGAATCTGCCCGACCAGAAATCCCTGCAGACTTTGATCGACGAGAAGCCGCTCATTCTCGGCGCTGTCGGCTTGGGACTCGGCGTGGTGCTGGGGGCAATGTTGCCATCGGTCCGGCGCGTGGGAAACCTTGTTTCCGGCCAAAACGGCAAACGGCCGGCTGCCCGCAAATCCCGCCGCAAGTAGTCTTACAACCCATGCGACAAAGAAAGAGGGAGAGGCGAAATCGCCTCTCCCTTCAGGTTTGGAACCGCGCAGGTGTTCAGGCCGCGGCTTGTTGATTGATATACTCTTCGGCGAGACCCGAGAGCTTTTCATCGGCGGCCTTTTCTTCGTCCAGCGTTTTTTGAAGCAGGGATTCCGCTTCCTCCATTCCGAGTTCGCGGGCCCAGCACACCAGCGTGCCATACCGCGCAATCTCGTAGTGCTCGACCGTCTGCGCCGACGATATGATCCCCGCATCCAGGGTCCGCGCGTCTTCGATTTCGGCCAACACCTCGTCGGCCTCCTTCACAAGCCCTTCCAGCGCCTCGCACTTCTTGGCCATGGGCTTCCTGTCCATCGCCGTGAAAACCTCCTCCAGCCGCTCGACATGGCCTTCGGTTTCGGTCAGATGGCTCTGGATGGCTTGCTTCAACTGCGGCGAAACGGCTTTTTTCGCCATCTTCGGCAGCGTCTTCACCAGCTTCTTTTCGGCATAGTAGATGTCTTTCAGCGTTTCCACGAAGAGGTCTTCGAGCGTCCTGATAGTCATGGCGGTCTCCTGATCGATAGTGTTGAATACGATCCACCCGCGCCACAATGGCGCGGCCGGCCAGCAAGCGAAGTCACGTCTGGGGCGTGACCTTCGGCGCCTCGTCCCGCGCCTATTTGAGAGAATTGGAGCCGATGGGTTGCCCCGCTCATACAACCCGTTTCCGAGAATGATGGTTCCAGGCGCCGGTGTCTCTTTGCACGGTTTTTCAAATGCAAATGCGGCCCGCGACGGCCGCATTTGCGTGATGCGGAATTTTTGTCAGCGCCAGCGTGTCAGATGGCTATGGTCGACACCTTCGTCGCGATGCCTGCCGCCCGTGCAGGCGGCCCACCATGCGGCCGTGGCGCTGATCAGAAGCGAAGCAGCCGTGAGAAAGGCGAAAAGAATGCCGTATCTGCGCGCCTTGTCGGCTTGCGCCTTCAATGTTGCCACGGTTTCTTCGACTCGCTTCTCGGCCTCGGCTTGGGGCAAACCCGTCCGCGCCGTAACTTCCCGAGCAAGAAATGATCTGTCGGAATCATCAAGCTTGGTTGCGCCCAGGCTCATGGTAAGAACTCTCGCCACTTGCTGGGATTGCGCCCGGGATGGGTCAATGGCCCCGGTGGAATTGGCGTCAGGAGCGGTCACAGGAGCGGCTGGGTCGGCGCGCATGAGCCTGTCGACATAGTATTCCACCGCATTGGGGTTCGAAGCGGCCCGACCGGCGACATTTGCCAGTCCGGAAGCCCCCGCCATGGCAAGCCAGGCCGCCACAACGGCTCCGAGAGATACTCCGACCGCCCACACCAGCAGACCGTGGGCGCCGTCGCGCATCTCGACTTCGTGAGGGGTGGCGTCGCCGATGCGGCGGCGCATGCGTCCGGCCAGGTATCCGCCGCCGGCGAAGCTCGAGACCTGGACCCACAATA
>JANMQB010000080.1:0-28322 GCA_031370155.1 Hyphomicrobiales bacterium
GCGCTTGCCCTTGTCGTCATAGAGATAGATGCCGCGCCCCTCATTGAGGATTAATGGCCCCGTCTCGCGGTGGCGGGCAAGGTTGGTATAGGGATGAATGACCGTCTCGATGTCGCGCACCGCCATGTTGGAAAGCTTGGACAAGGCAATCTCCGCTTATTTTTTCAAGTAACGCACCTGTGGCAATGTCGCGAAATGGGCGTCACATGTCACTAGCGTAGCACCGGCCAGCTTGGCCGTCGCATAAATTATTGCATCGGCGGAATGCAAATTGTGCATTTGTGCCAGGGTTGCTGCTTCGATCGCGATGGCGGTATCGAGCGGGATCACGGTGCATGTCGTGGTCAGCGCCAGAAGCCGTGCGGTTTCGGTTTCGCCAAGTTCGCGCGCGCCCCACTTCTGCAGTTCAAACTGCACGAGCGTCGGTACGATCGATGTCTCGATGGTCAGAAATTCCGCTTTGAGGGAGGTGCCGATCCGGCTTTCCAGAAGCCACTCCACCCAGATGCAGCTGTCGTACAGCCACATCAATAGCGGTCCCGGCGGTCCCGGATTCCTTCGGGATTGGCGCCTTTGGCAATGCCGAAAAGCTCTTTTGGCTTAGGCACGGGCACCAGCACAAATCCACCGCTCTTGGGCAGAAACACGAATTTCTGCCCCGCTTTCCACCCTTCGGCCGTGCGCACGGACTTGGGAATGGAAATTTGGAATTTGGTGGAAAGCGTCACGGTCGCATTCATGTTCTTACCGTTGTCAAATCGATGGCAGTTAGGTAAGAATAGCGCTTTCGCCGGAGCCTGGCAATGGCTCAATTGCCGAGGATTGCCGCCTCGAGAATGTCGAGACCCTCCTTGAGGATCATCTCCGAAGCGGTGAGCGGGGTCAGCAGCCGGATCGTGTCGCTGTAGACGCCGCAGGTGAGGATCAAGAGCCCGCGCTCCAGGCACTTGGCGGCAAGCGCCTTGGCGCCGGCCGCGTCCGGCTTGTTGCCGCCATGCTCGGTGACCACTTCGAAGGCGCACATGGCGCCGAGCCCGCGGATATCGCCGATCGGCATGCCCTTGTTCTTGGCCTTGATCGCCTTCATCCGCTCCATGATGGTCCGGCCCTGCTTCTCGGCCTTGGCCATCAGGCCTTCCGTCTCGAAGGCCTCGAAGACGCCGAGTGCGGCGGCGCAGGCCACCGGATTGCCGGCATAGGTGCCGCCGATGCCGCCCGGGTCCGGCGCGTCCATGATCTTGGCGCGGCCGACGACGCCCGCCAGCGGGAAGCCGCCGGCCAGCGATTTGGCGACCGTCACCAGATCCGGCTCGACGCCGAAATGCTCCATGGCGAAGAATTTGCCGGTGCGCCCGAAACCCGACTGGATTTCATCGGCGATGAACACGATGCCGTGCTCGTCGCACAGCTTGCGCAGGCGCACCATCAATTCCTTGGGCGCCACATAGAAGCCGCCCTCGCCCTGCACCGGCTCGATGATGATGGCGGCAACGCGCGAAGCCTCGACATCGGATTTGAACAGCCATTCGATGGCGTGCATTGTATCGTCGACCGAGATGCCGTGATGGGCGACCGGGAAGGGCACATGCCAGATGCCGCCGGCAAAGGGTCCGAACTTGGCCTTGTAGGGCACCACCTTGCCGGTCAGCGCCATGGTCAGATTGGTGCGGCCGTGGAAGCCGCCATGGAAGGCGATGACATCCGAGCGCCCCGTATAGGCGCGGGCGAATTTGATGGCGTTCTCCACCGCCTCGGCGCCGGTGGTGACGAGCGCCGCCTTCTTCTCGCCCGACATGGGCGCCACCGCATTGAGCTTCTCGCACAGCTCGATGAACGGCGCATAGGGCATGACCATGGCGCAGGTATGGGTGAATTTCTCGAGCTGCTCATAGACCCGCTTCATCACCAGCGGATGCCGGTGGCCGGTATTGACCACCGCGATGCCGCCGCCGAAATCGATATAGCGGTTGCCCTCGATGTCCCAGATTTCCGAATTCTCGGCCCTGGCCGCGATGACCGGCGCACCCATGCCGACGCCGCGCGAAACCGCCTTGGCGCGGCGCTCCACCCATTTCTTGTTCATTCCGGGGGCGCTGACGGGTGCGTTCATGATGATCTCCTGCCTGAATTGTGGGCGCTTTCTACCCCTGTTGACCGGGGCTCGGCAAACGGATTCAATCGCGCCCTTGAAACCGGGAATGGCTGATGTCCGAACTCATCAAGAAAACTGCCGTCGAAATCGTCGGCCTCCTGAAAAACAGCGAGATCACCCCCCTCGATTGCCTTGATGCTCTTGAGGCCCGCATCGCCAAGGTGGATGGCGCCGTCAACGCGCTTCCGACCCGATGCTTCGACCGGGCGCGCAATGCCGCCCGCGCCCTGCTGCGCAAACCCTTGGCCGAGCGCGGGCCATTGGCCGGACTTCCCATTCCGATCAAGGACCTCGCCGATGTGGCGGGCGTCCGCTGCACGCAAGGCTCGCTCATCTTCAAGGACCGCATCGCCGAAGACTCCGACATTCTGGTCAAGCATCTCGAAGCCAATGGCGCCATCGTCTACGCCATGTCGAACACGCCGGAATTCGGCGCCGGCGCCAATACCTTCAATGAAGTCTTCGGCCGCACCCTAAATCCCTGGAACACGTCGCGTTCGGCGGCGGGCTCCTCCGGTGGAGCGGCGGTGGCGCTGGCGACCGGCCAGGCCTGGGTGGCCCATGGTTCCGATCTCGGCGGAAGCTTGCGCAACCCGGCTAGCTTCTGCGGCGTGGTGGGCCTCAGGCCTTCGCCCGGCCGCGTCGCTTTCACGCCGGGCAACAAGATCGACGGCACCATGGCGGTCGAAGGCCCCATGGCCCGCAACGTCGAGGACACGGCCCTTCTCTTCGATGCCATGGTGGGCGAGGAACCGGGCGATCCCGTTTCGCTGCCCCGCGACGGGACGTCCTATCTCGAAGCCGCGCGCTCCGGCTGGAAACCGCGGCGCGTCGCCTTGAGCCGCGACCTCGGCATAACCCCCGTCGATCCGCAAGTGGCGGACATCGTCATGGCCGCGGGCCGGCGCTTCGTCGAGGCCGGTGTGATCGTTGAGGAAGCCCACCCCGATCTCCGCGAGGCCCATGAGTGTTTCCAGACGCTCCGCGCGCTCGGCTATGCCATCGGCATGAAGCCCTTGCTCGATGCGCACCGCGACAAGCTGAAACCGGAAGTCATCTGGAACATCGAGAAAGGCCTATCGCTTGACGTCAACGCCATCGTCAAAGCCGAAACGCAGCGCGCCGCCATGTTCAAGCGCACCCTCAAATTCTTCAAGACCTACGATCTGCTACTCTGCCCCGCCACCATCGTGCCGCCCTATCCCATCGAGCAGCGCTATGTCGCCGAATGCGCCGGCGTGAAGTTCGACAACTATATCCAGTGGCTGGCGATCGTTTATGCGATCACCAATGTGGCGTGCCCGGCAATCTCGATCCCGGCCGGCTTCACCCGCGAAAATCTTCCCGTCGGCATCCAGATCGTCGCCCCGCCACGGGCCGAAGCGCGCCTATTGGCCGGCGCGAAACTGCTTGAATCCATTCTCGGTCTGGGTCCTATTACGCCCATCGATCCGCGCACCAACGGGGACGGGATGAGTTGATCTATGGCGGATTCGTTTTTTGAATCGGCTTGAGGATAATTTTCTTCTCCCCGTGGGGACGAGGGAAAGTTTCTAGCGGTGCATCCGGCTTGGGATTGCGCTACGTTTCGATTCAAGAACGCGGCCAACGCGCCAAGGGAGGAACGAAATGCTCGGCTTGATGCAGGACTGGCCTTTGCTGGTCCATCGTGTGCTCGATCATGCGGCGCGCTGGCATGGCGAGACCGAGATCGTCTCGCGCTCCGTCGAGGGCCCCATTCACCGCACCGATTATGCCGCCCTCGACCGCCGCTCGCGGGCTTTGGCGAGCGCCATCAGGAAGAAGCTGGGCGTGGAGCTCGGCACCATCGCCGCCACCATGGCCTGGAACACCTGGCGCCATCTCGAAATCTGGTACGGAATCATGGGGCTGGGCGGCATTGTCCACACCCTCAATCCGCGCCTGTTCGCCGACCAGCTCGTCTATATCGCCAACCACGCCGGCGACCGCTGGATTTTCACCGATCTCACCTTCGTGCCGCTGTTCGAGAAGCTGCAGGACAAGCTCCCCTCGGTCCAAGGCTTCATCGTCATGACCGACCGCGCCCACATGCCGGCGGAGACGACATTGCGCAATCCGCTCTGCTACGAGGAACTGATCGCCGAGGGCGACGCGAGCTTCACCTGGCCCGAGTTCGACGAGAACACCGCCTGCGGCATGTGCTACACCTCCGGCACCACCGGCAATCCCAAGGGCGTGGTCTATTCGCACCGCTCCAATGTGCTGCACGGCCTGATGTGCTGCCTGGCCTCGGCGATGAACCTGTCGAGCCGCGATGCCATCATGCCGGTGGTGCCGATGTTCCATGCCAATGCCTGGTCGCTGGCCTTTTCCGCGCCCATCGCCGGCACGAAGCTGGTGCTGCCGGGTCCCAAGCTCGACGGCGCATCGCTTTACGAATTGCTCGACACCGAGAAGGTCACCTGCACCGCGGCGGTGCCGACCGTGTGGCTGATGCTGTTGCAATATCTCGAACAGAACCCGTCTCTCAAGCTGCCGCATCTGCGGCGCGTGGTGATCGGCGGTTCGGCCTGTCCCGAGGCGGTGATGAAGGCCTTCATCGAGCATTACGACACCGATGTCATCCATGCCTGGGGCATGACCGAGATGAGCCCCATCGGCACGCTGTCGATCAAATCCGCGAGGACCGCCGAATTGCCGGCCGATCGATGGTGGAAGCTCAAGCTCAAGCAGGGCCGGGTGCCCTTCATGGTCGATATGAAAATCACCGGCGACGAAGGCCGCGCCTTGCCCCATGACGGCAAGACCTTCGGCCGCCTCAAGGTCAAGGGCCCGGCGGTGGCGAAAGCCTATTTCAAGGGCGAGGGCGCGGCGATGTTCGATGCCGAGGGCTGGTTCGACACCGGCGATGTCGCCACCATCGACGAATACGGCCACATGAACATCACCGACCGCTCCAAGGACGTGATCAAGTCGGGCGGCGAGTGGATTTCCTCGATCGAGCTCGAGAATATCGCCATGGGCTGCCCCGGCGTGCAGGAGGCCGCCGCCATCGGCCTGCCCCATCCCAAATGGGACGAGCGCCCCTTGCTCGTCGTGGTCAAGAAGCCGGGCAATGATGTAAGCCGTGAACAGGTTCTCACCCACATGACCGGCAAGGTCGCCAAATGGTGGATGCCCGACGATGTCGCCTTCGTCGATGAAATTCCCCACACGGCGGCAGGGAAAATTTCCAAGCTCACGCTGCGCCAGCGGTTTAAGGATTACAGGTTTCCGGCGGTTTCATAATACAAACCGCCAGAAGTGACCACCGGTTTCCCCTTCCCCCCTTGCGGGGGAAGGTGGCGCGAAGCGCCGGAAGAGGGGGCGTCTCCGCGAGTCGGATGGCCGGCATTTCGACTCGCCGATCCAGCCCCCTCTTCCGTCTCGCGCCTACGGCGCGATCCACCTTCCCCCGCTAGGGGGGTAGGGCAAATTGGTCTCTGTTGTTGTTGAGGCGAAGAGTCAAATTAAGTGGCGGTTGGCATAATATGCATTGTCACCGTGATTACCGTAATTCCCTGTCACGGTAATTCCAAGACTCGAGGCGACGGATGGGCGTGACCACATCATCGCCAGCACTATCCTCTCAGCCGTTATTGGCTTTCAGCTTCAGCCAGGCCGTGTGCACGTTTTCCGTGACCTGCCCCCACTCGCTTGCAGCAACGTCCCAGTTGACGATTGCGCGCGACGTGCTGGCGGTCGTGCCACTGGCGACCGTCGATGTAGCCATGGAATCGTGAACGTAAACAATGCCTATGGTCAGCAAGCAGCCGAGAATCATTCCCAAAATTGTCTTCATGGTGATCGTCCTCCTTCGTCCATAACGCGGTCAAGCCGGTTGAGGTTCCATGAAGCGGCATCATTCGCGCCGAGCGCCTCCGCTACTTTAGTTTTCCGTGTGCCAGCCACTTGGCGCAAGCAGGCCCGAGTTCCTTCAAAGCTTTGGCTTCATAGGCCCTGACCTCCGCTGCAGTCAGCACATCCCGCCAGCGGCCATTGGTTCCCTTGTTGATGAATGTCGTGGCGCCGCCGTTCCACATGATGCCACCGCGTGGGGCGGCCAATTCGGCGTGGCTTTTCATGTAATCGAATGTGCAATGCTCGACGATCTTGGCAAATGTGGCCGCGTCCGGTTCAATATCGAGAAAATCCGCAATCTGCCGGATCGAACCCGCCAGATCGGCCTTCATGTCGTTGAAGTGGATGAGTTTGATATTGGGCAGATCGCGGATTGCCCACCACGAGCGAATGTTCTCCCAGACCGGCCAGTAGGGGTGCCCATTGCCCTCGAACCAGCCGCTATAGAATTCATGCACATTGTCCGAACCCCTTTCGAGCCGCGGTCCAACATGGCCCGGCGCATTGTTGAACACCTCAAAATATTCCTCGGTGGCATTGATGTGATGGTTAAACAGGCTCCATGCCGCATCGCGGCCGTCCCTGCCGATGAAAATGTATTTGGCCTTGGGCGAGAACACGAGAGCATCGACCGGCAAATGGGTTTTGATGAAACGGCGATGCGCCTGTTGCTCCAGGCCTGCAATGACTTCCGGGGGCAAGATGCGCAGATCGACCCATGGCGAGAGACGGGCGACATTAATGTCTTCGGCGCCGTTGAAAACCAGTTGACCTACGATTTGCTGCATCCACGTGGTGCCGGACTTGGCATAAGTTACGATCACGATATCATCGTTGCGGAATTTGAAATTGTTCCACACGGTTGAGTTCATGTGGTGATTATGCATCTCGCGTGTCTTTTTCGGCCAAGCGATTTTGGCATTGGCGGGTCGGCTTGTTTTGGTTCCAGGAATTGAGACCCTGGATTTGATGGCCTTAGCCCTTGATGCTTTGGAGCTAACGGTTTTGGCGTTTTTCGGCCTAGCCTTTGCTGCATTGGACTTTCTGGATTTTACCTTAACCTGTTTGGTTTTTGCGGATTTGGACTTGGTGGTCCTCGCTCTTGCCGTTGCGCCCTTAGCTTTCGCAGCCATGTTATTACCTCCCCTTGTGTGTCGTCTTCTCACCACTTGATCTGCCCTTGGTGCCCGAAGTTGCTCCGATTGCCAGGCGATGACAAGGCCGGACACCCGCAATAGAATTGCCAACGTGAGTGTTTGGGCAAAATCCGTGCCGTGTCATTCGCGCCGTTTGGCGAAATGTACTTTATGTCCGGTGAGCGAGTCGCATCGGGCATGGCGGTGGGTCGTTGATGCCGTCGCTCTGGGCTTGAGCGGGGCCCCAAAAAAGCGAGTTGTAACGGCGGCATCCTCGATCGTTCGTCTTTTTCTTGATGCGGAAACGGCAATCGACTGACAAAGGCCGCCGAGCTGGCGGTCGGTTTGCGCCCGGCATAATTGTCGGTTGGGCCGCAATTTCCCCACCGCTGTTTGACTATGGGAATACGCCTCATGGGCTGCCGCTTCCCACTGCCTCATAGATGTCATCGCGCCGCCGCACCCGGCCCTGTTCGATCAGATGATCGAGATGGGCGCGCGTCGAGAGTGCCGCCGCGCCGAAGAGCTTCGGATCGATGCCAGCATAGACCGCCCGCACGATTTCCGCGACCGTCCTGTCGCCGGCCTTGAGCCGCTGCATGATCGCCTGTTCCCGCACGTTCCGGTGCGCGATGTAGGCCCGCACCAGGGGCAGGGGATCCAGCCTGGCCGGTCCGTGCGCCGGCCAGTAGATATGATCGTCGCGGCCGAGCAGCGCACGCAGCGACGCCATATAGTGTCCCATATTGCCGTCGGGCGGCGCCACCACGCTCGTCGACCAGGCCATCACGTGATCGCCCACCAGCAGCGCCTTCTCCTCGGCCAGCGCGAAGCACAGATGATTGCTCATGTGGCCCGGCGTGTGGATTGCTTCGAGCGACCAGCCGCGCCCTTCGATGCGGCTGCCATGGGAGAGAACCACATCGGGCTTGAAACCATGATCGACGCTGGCATCGAGGCGGACGCCGTCGTCATCCGGCCGCGCCGTGAGGCCCAGGCCGAAAACTTCCGCCCCCGTCGCCGCCTTGAGCCTCGCCGCCAGCGGCGAATGATCGGCATGGCTGTGGGTCACCAGAATATGACTCACCGTCTCGCCCCGCACCGCATCGAGAAGGGCGGCAAGATGGGCTTCATCCTCCGGCCCCGGATCGATCACCGCCACCTGACCCTTGCCAACGATGAACGTCGAGGTGCCGCGGAAGGTGAAAGGCCCCGGATTATCGCACAGAATCCGGCGGACCAGCGGCGAGACCTGCTCAGGCCTGCCGGGAACCGCATCGAATGCCCTGTCGAAGTCGATGGCCGTCATATTTCAATCTGCCGGTTGCCTCGCCGGGGCGCTCCCCATATAAACCCGCGCACAGGGTTAAAGCAGTCTCAAGAGGGGATCAAATGAACACCGCAATTCCGACCTTGGCCAATCGCGTCTGGCCCGCCGCTTCGTCCAATCAATTGCTGCGCGCCGCACTCCTCGCCATTCTCGGCAGCGCCCTGGTGGCGGCCGCGGCCCAGATCAACGTGCCCATGCTGCCGGTGCCGATGACCTTGCAGACCTTGGCCGTCCTCGCCATCGGCGGCGCCTATGGCAGCCGCCTGGGTGCTGCGACGCTCGCCCTCTATGCGCTCGAAGGCGCCATCGGCTTGCCGGTCTTCGCCGGATTCACGGCCGGCCCGGCCATCCTGATGGGCCCGACCGGCGGATACATTATCGGCTTCATCGCCGCCGCCGGGCTTGTCGGCTTCCTCGCCGAGCGCGGCTTCGACCGCCATGTGGTGAAAATGTTCGCCGCCACGCTGCTAGGCGCGGCAGTCCTCTACATTCCGGGCCTCGCATGGCTTTCCACTTTCGTCGGCGGCTTCGCCAAGGCGGTGGAATATGGCCTCACCCCCTTCATCGCCGGCGATCTGGTCAAGGCGGCGCTCGCGGCGCTGGCTTTCCCGGCGGCCTGGCATCTGCTGGGCCGGCGCTGATACCCGAACGGCTTGAGCGTTCCGCCGATAGTTGACTCAGTCAACTATTTTGCCTCGAAAATGGCTCGCCAAAAGCATGCATTTGGCTCGCGAAACCATGTGTTTTTGCGCCCGAACCGTCGCCAAAGCGCAGCAAAATCAAGCGTTCTTGTTGCCCTAGGAATGGTTTCACGTGAAACACCGGCCCGCGAATTTCGCCCATGTCGCCGGGCCGTACACAGGCCGAAAAATGGTCGGAGTGAGAGGATTCGAACCTCCGACCCCCTGCTCCCGAAGCAGGTGCGCTACCAGGCTGCGCTACACTCCGTCTGAAATCCCGGGGCGCTTATAGCGGCGCAATTCGGGCTAGGCAAGCTGTAGACCCGAGGCTATAGGGAACCCCGTTCATGGGGCGTAGCCAAGCGGTAAGGCAGCGGATTTTGATTCCGCCATTCCCAGGTTCGATCCCTGGCGCCCCAGCCAATCTTTCGGCGCATTTAGCGGCTTTCCGGCTGCCGGACATATCGGACATACCGGAACAGACGGCACACCGCGGACTCACAATAACCGGCACAGCGGCCTCGCGCGGTGGCCGGCATGACCGAGATCATCGTCGACTCATTCGCCGGCGGCGGCGGCGCCTCGCTCGGCATCGAAATGGCTCTCGGCCGTTCGCCCGACATCGCCATCAATTATGATGCCGAGGCGCTGGCCATCCATATGGCCAATCATCCCGACTGCCTGCATCTGTCCAAGAACATCTGGAAGATCGACCCGCTCGAGCAGGTCCGCGGCCGACCGGTCGGGCTCGCCTGGTTCTCGCCCGATTGCAAGCACTTCTCCAAGGCCAAAGGCGGCAAGCCGGTGGCCCGCAACATCCGCGATCTCGCCTGGGTGGTGGTGCTGTGGGCGCGCCGGGTCAGGCCGCGCGTCATCATCCTGGAGAACGTCGAGGAGTTCCGCACTTGGGGGCCGCTGACCGCCGACGATATGCCGTGCCGGGACCGGCGCGCGGCCAGACCTTCAAGCGCTGGGTCGGCGAGCTGCGCAAGCTCGGCTACCGGGTCGGGCACCGCGAGCTTAGGGCCTGCGACTACGGCGCGCCGACCATCCGCAAGTGGCTGTTCGTCATTGCCCGCTGCGACGGATTGCCGATCGTCTGGCCGGAGCCCACCCATGGGCCGGGCCGCCCGCTGCCATGGCGCACGGCGGCCGAGTGCATCGACTGGTCGCTGCCGTGCCACTCGATATTCCTCACCAAGGAGGAAGGCCGCGCCGTTGGCGTCAACCGGCCGCTGGCCGCCCGTTGCGGTTGATCCAGGCAAAGATACGCTCGACAACCCGGCGTCTCGGCTGGACCGCGAGACCGATTTGACGGGGTTCAACCTCGACGATTTCGACTGCAATGCATGCTGCGCTGGCCGGCCTCTCTCCGGCATCACCTGAATCGGCGAAGACGTGTTCAATGACCGGAACGACTTGGCGGTTCTCGACGGGCTGTTCTGGTCCGCGAGGTCGGGCGTGTTCGAGAAAGTGTGGCACGGGGCTCCAACAGGCCATGATGCTCGGCAACGATTTCGGAAGTTCCCCCACGGTTTTCAGATACGCCCACATGGATTGATTCCGGCGGCGGGGTTCTCTACTGTCGAAGGCTAAGAGGGCAGGTTCGGCGCCATTCAAGCCGAATGGTGTGGGCCGCCTCGGGGATAGGTCTCATGCTGCTCCACTTGCCCACGCCAGGCAATTTCGCGCTCTCCGAAACCGCCATGCGGCCCGACCTTCCGGAGGCAGCCTCCGATCTGCCGCGGCTTATGGCCGAATTGGCAAGCATTGCGGCGGCGATCGGCACGCGGGATTTCTACAGCGCCGCCCTCGCCTCGCTGGGCAGGTTTCTTGACTGCAACCGCCAGCTTGCCGTGCGCTATGCGCAATTCGCCAAGCCTCAGTTTCTGGTCAACAAGTCGCTCAGCGCCGAGGCGGAAAACGTCTACATGCAGGAGCTCTATCGTCTCGACCCGCTGTTGCGTCTGGTGCGCAGCCAGGTGCGCGACCGCATCGTGACCAGCCTGCAGCTTCACCGCGAGGAAACCGGCAATATCTATTTCGAGGATATCTACCGTTCGGCCCGCATCTACGATGAACTCGTCGTGCTCTTGCCGGCGGTCGGCGGCGTCTGGGTGGCGTTATGCCTCGACTCCGACGACCGGTCCTTCAGTCCGGGCGAAGTTGCCTTTGTCCGACAGATCTATCCGCTTCTCGAGCATCTTCACCGACTGCATATTTCCGGCTGCCTGTTCGGCCGCCGCGGAGGCTACCTAAACGATAGCCAGCTGGCCGTGATGGTATTGGACAGTCAGGGTCTCACCTGCTTCCGCAATGCCGTTTGGACTGGCAGGGTGAGCGCCGCTGACGAGGACGTCATCCAAGACCTATCGCGCGGCTTGGGCGAGGGCGTGCATTCGCTCAACGAATCAGACGTCGTTCACTGGGAAACACTGGAAGCCGGAAATGCCCTGGCGCCCAGCGGCCGCCTTTTCGTCGTCGAGCGCCGCTCGCCCGGCTATCTCGATATCGACAGCCTGCTCAACAAGGTGGAAGCAGACTACCGGCTGACGCCGCGCGAGCGCGAGATACTCCGGCACGGGCTGCGGGGGCTTTCAACGACCGCCATCGCCAAGTGCCTGGATATCGGCACCGGAACCGTGCGCAATCACAAGCACCGGCTGTACTGCAAACTCGATGTTACTTCCGAACGCGAGATCGCCTCGCTGATCTTTGCCCGCCTCTTCAATAATTCGGGCACCCTGCAAGCCGCTGGGGGGACCGTTTCCCATCTTAATCACTAAAATTGCCGCGCTGACGCAGCGACGGGTTTCGGCGAATGGTATCGGTTGTTACCATTGTGATTGCCGTCGGGCGGTGATTAGATAACCCTTTGGAGTGTGGGAAACAGCCGTCAGAGCTGGGAACCCGAGCCGAAACAGGGAGGAATTTCTCGATGAATCTCAAATCATGGCTGCACAACGCAGCCCGCCGGTTAACCGTTTTTGCGCTGGCGGTAATCGCCGGTTCGGCGGTGGCGATGACCGCCCAGGCCGGCACCATCAAGATCGGCGCGCCGATTCCGCAAACCGGTCCCTTCGCCAGCGACGGCGGGGTCATGGAAAAGGCCATCAAGCTTGCGGTCGACGACCTGAACAAAGCCGGCGGCGTTCTCGGCCAGCAGGTCGAGGTGGAATTCTTCGACATCGGCGATCTTTCGCCCGACAAGCTGCAGGCCGCAGCCGCCAATCTGATCGACCGCGGCAAGGCGGATTTCATCGTTACCGGTTATGGCGGTTTCGGTCCGGACATTCCGGCTTTTTGCCCGCAGGGCGTGCCGTTCATCCATAACGATGCCTTCACCAGCGTCGTGGATCTGATGAACAGCATGGGCTGCACGAGCATCTTCAATGCCTCGGACGTCGAAGCCGCCTATGGCAAGGTGATGTTCGGCCAGATGATGGCGCTTGGTCACAACTTCCCCAACAAGAAACTGGCCATCGTGCACGGACCCTATGAGTGGGAAGCCGGCCTCACCAAGGCCATGGCCGAGGCCGCCGCCGCCCAGGGCTGGGAGATCGTGGTGAACGAAGAGGTGCCCTACGAAAGCGTGCAGTGGCCGGGCATTCTCAGCAAGATTCGCGACGCCAATCCCTCGCTCGTACATATCGAGGTGCTCGACGCGGGGCTTACCTACACATTCCTGCAGCAGTATTTCGACAACCCGGTCAAGGGTGCGCTGCTCAATGCCGGTTATGCGGCGAGCGTGCCGGCCTTCGGCGATGTCATCTCCAAGGGCAATGTCGAGGGCGTCCTCGGCATGACGTTGTCCGCTCAATTGCCGGGACCGGATGGCGATGCCTTCGTCAAGAAATGGCAGGCCGCCTACCAAGAAATGCCGCCGTGGAGTCTGGCGGCCCAGCTCTATGACGAAGTCAACATGTGGGCCGCCGCCGTCGCCATCGCCGGCAGTGCTTCGGACCATGCCGCCGTGGTCAAGGCGCTCAAGGAGATGAGCTTCAAGGGTCTTACCGGCACGCTCAAGTTCGACGACCGGTTCAAGATTCCGACCAGCGATGCGAGCCAGCCAGCCTTCCTCTTCCAGGTTCAGGGCAAGGATCTGAAGACCCTGATGATCGGCACCAAGAAAACCGCCGACTTTATTGAGCCGACCTGGTCGAAGTAGTCCGGGAGCAGGAACCGACATATCGGCGGCGGGGTTCGAACGCCATGCAGGCCAATACCACGAGGACCGGCCGCCGCGCCGCCGCAGCCACGGCGGCGGGGCCGGTCATGCTGCTTGAACAAGTAAGCCGGCGCTTCGGCACGCTCGCGGCTCTGGACGATTTGAGCTTCGATATCCGCGGCGGCGAGATACTGGGAATCGCCGGGCCGAACGGGGCGGGAAAGACCACGCTGCTCAACGTCTGCACAGGCGTGATACCGCCGTCCTCGGGTGCCGTGACCTTCGAGGGCCACGCGGTGGCGGGCCTACCGCCGCATCGCTGCTGCCACCTCGGAATCGCCCGGACTTTCCAAATTCCGCAAGTCTTCTCGTCCATGACAATCGAGGACAACGTGGCGACCGGAGCCATGTTCGGCAATGGAGCGCAGGCCGCGGATACAGAAACCGGAGATCGGGTGGGCGAAGTCCTCGAAATCGTCGGCTTGGCCGGGCAGCGGCATCAGCCGGCGGGCCGGGCGGATCTTCTCACCCGCAAACGGATCATGCTCGCGGCGGCCCTGGCCACTCAGCCGAAACTTGTATTCCTCGACGAGCCCCTGAGCGGTCTCAATGCCGAGGAGGTCGATGTTTTTGTCGACCTGTTCCATCGCCTGCATGCCGCATTGAGACTCACCTTGGTGGTCGTCGAGCACAAGGTGCGAGCCCTTGCCGCTCTCTCCGACCGGATTCTGATCCTCAATGCCGGATCGCTCCTGTGTCTTGACAGGCCGGAGGCCGTGCTGCGCGATGCGCGGGTCATCGACATCTATCTGGGATCCAGAAACTTTGCTTAGCGTGCGAAACATTGACGTCTTCTATGAAGACTTTCACATCCTGCACGGGGTTTCGCTCGATGTTGCCGAGGGGGAGCTGGTCGGTGTTGTCGGCGCGAACGGGCACGGCAAGAGCACGCTGTTGAAGGCGGTCTGCGGTCTGGTGCCGATTACCGCGGGCGATGTCGTTTACGGCGGCGAAAGCATCAGGGGCGCTGGCGTGCCCGGCCTGGTCGCCAGGGGACTTGCTTATGTGGCCGAGGACCGGCGGCTGTTCCCGGATATGACGGTGCGGGAAAATCTTTTGCTCGGCGCCTTTCTCGACCGGGGACGCCGCCTGGAGCAGGAGTCCCTGAAGCACGTGTTCGATCTCTATCCCCGCCTTGCGGAACGGCAGGGGCAACTGGCCCGCACGCTCAGCGGTGGTGAGTCCCAGATGCTGGCGCTTGGCCGCGGCCTCATGTCGGCGCCACGCCTGCTGGCCATCGACGAGCCGTCGCTTGGGCTTGCCCCGAAGCTCGTCGACTCCATGCTGGCGACGATCGCCGGGTTGAAGCGGGCCGGCACGACGATCCTGCTCGTCGAGCAGAGCCTCGGGCTTATCGAAGGCGTCGTCGACAGGGTCTACCGGCTCGAGGAGGGGATTGTTTCGGGCGGGCAGGCGCGACCCGCTGCGCCGCCGGCGGCCAAACCTCGCGCCGGCGCGGCCGGCAAGCTACGGAAAAAAAGACGATGAGCTGGGGAATTGTGAAGGGCTAGAACGCGTGCAACAATTTTTTGAAGTGCTGTTTGGCGGGATCGCGCAGGCCGCGGTCTACAGCATAATCGCGCTGGGCCTGTCGCTGGTTTACGGCACAGCACGCACCCTCAACTTCGCCCATGGCGCGCTCTACACGACGGGCGCCTATATCGCCTGGATTCTGACAGTTGGTTATTTCGGACTGCCGCTGTGGCTTGCCGTGCTGGCGCTGGTCCCGATCCTGTTCGGCATCGGTGTCGCCATCGAGCGATTCCTGGTGCGGCCGCTGCGGCAAGGCAAGAACTGGAAGATGACAGCGATGATGGTGACACTCGGTCTCGCCTTCGTCCTCGACAATGCCAACCTGATCCTGTTCGGCGCCGTCGCCAAGCCAATGCCGGCTTTTATTGACGGCACCGTTTCGATCCTCGGCGTCGTCGTCTCCTCATACCGGCTGGCCGTGCTGATCATCGCCCTGGCGATCGTGGCGCTCCTCGAACTTTTTCTCAATGGCACCCGCTTCGGCTGGGCGGTGCGCGCCGTCGCCCAGGATATACAGGGAGCAAGACAGGTCGGAATCGATGTCAACCGCATCTTCGCCTTCACCTTCGGGCTTTCGGTGGTGCTCACCGGCCTTGCCGGCGTGCTGCTAGCACCCATCTTCCTGATTTCGCCGCAGGGCGGCTGGGAGCCGTTCCTCAAGGCCTTTGTGATTGTGGTGCTGGGCGGGCTCGGCAGCACGAGGGGCGCCGTCGCCGCCGCCTTTGTACTGGGGCTGGTGGAGGCTTTCGTGGTTTACAAATTGGGCGCCAACTGGACCATGCCGGTCTGGTTAATGACTCTGTTGCTGGTATTGATGATCCGCCCGCAGGGCCTCATGGGCAGCGGCCAGACCGAGGTTGCCGGATGATGAAAATCATCACCACGGAGGCAACGGCAAGGGGCGGCGGAAGAAACCTTGTGCCTCTCTACTGGGCCGTTGTCGGAGGGCTGGCCTTGGCCGGCCTGCTGATCACCGACAGCTACGTTCAGCACGTCCTGATCCTGTGCTTTCTCTGGTGCATGGTCGCCGCCGCCTGGGATTTGACACTCGGCTATGCCGGCATCTTCAATTATGCGCAGATCGCGCTCTTTGCCACCGGCGCCTACGCCTCTGCCATGCTTAATCTCAAATTCGGCGTGACGCCGCTCGCCGCCATCGCCGCCGCCTCC
This sequence comes from Hyphomicrobiales bacterium, assembly GCA_031370155.1. Lineage (GTDB taxonomy): Bacteria > Pseudomonadota > Alphaproteobacteria > Rhizobiales > Aestuariivirgaceae > Aestuariivirga. The sequence goes on from JANMQB010000080.1 coordinate 16,112, forward strand.
GCCGTCACCGGCCTGGTGGGACTCGCTATCGCTCTGCCCTGCCTCCGGCTGCGGGGCGAATATATAGCGCTTTTCACATTCTCGGTACATCTCGCCATGCCGCCCCTCATTCAGCTGGCCAAGGGCTGGGGCACCGGCGGCACCATGGGCCTGCTCGGCATCCCGCCCATTGCATTTTTCGGCGTCACTCTCGGACCGCAAAACAAGCTCGGCTGGTATTACCTGGCACTCGCCGCGGCGGCCGTCTGCGTCTATGCCGTCTACTTCGTCGTGCTGCGCAGCCGCACCGGACACGCCTTCGTCGCCTTGCGCGACTCGGAGAATTTCGCGCGTTCGCTAGGCGTCAACGACTTCAAGTACAAGCTGCTGGCCTTCATCCTTTCGGCGCTGATGACCGGCTTTGCCGGTGCACTCTACGCGCACTACACTTCGGTCGTAACGCCGAAGATACTCGGCAACGAATTCATCCTGCTGGTCATCGTGATGTTGGCCATGGGCGGCATCGGGCGTTTTCCGGGCGCTGTTCTCGGCGCCTTTGTTGTGACAATCCTCAACGAGCTGCTGCGCGACGCCGGCACCTACCGGTTGCTTATTCTTGGACTGCTCGTCGTGCTGACCCTGTTGTTGCTGCCGAACGGATTGGTCTCCCTGTGGCAGCGATTGATGCGGTCCGGTGGCAGACGCAAGGCGCCGCCGGCGCGGGATAGCTGAGAAATTCTAGCGAATGGATAAGGCCATGACGACTGCGCGTTCGAACAATAACCCCGCCGCACTTCGCGGCGCACGGCAGCGCGAATATACCGACCCCGCCACCTTGGAACAGGAGCTCGCCCGCGTCTTCGACCAGGACTGGGTGATGGTCGGCCGCCAGAATGCCATTCCCGAGGCCGGCAACTACATGACGGCAAGTCTCGGCAGGCGTCCCATCGTCTGCATCCGGCAGAAGGACGGCTCGATCCGGGCCTTCGCCAATTACTGTCTGCATCGCTATTCCAAGCTGCTCCAGGGCAGCGGCAAAGTCGGCCGCATCGTTTGTCCCTACCACTCATGGACCTATGAGATCACCGGCCGGCTGATCGGCATCACCGATCCGCAGGGCTTCGGCGATGCCTGCAAAACCGAATTGGGCCTGCAGGAACTGGCCTGCGAGGTATGGCTCGGCTTCGTCTTCGTCGCCCTGCGCCGCGACCTTCCCTCCATGGCCAGCAAGCTGGAGCCTCTGGCGCGGCACCTCGTGCACTACGATCTTTCCACCTACGAAGACCGCTTCGTGTTCGACGAGGAAGTTTGGGCCGGTAACTGGAAGCTGGTCTATGAGAATTTCGTCGAGTGTTACCACGTCACTTACGCCCACAAGCAATCGATCGGGCCGAGCAACCCGACCAGGCTTGCCGAGATCGGCCCCCGCGGCCAGCCGCAGTTTTCGATCCATTACAATCCCTACCGGCCCGAAGACTATCCAGAGGTACACAACGATGCGCTGGATGAGGACGAGCGCCGGCGGCTGCTCGTCATCGGCATCTATCCCAACGCCCTGGTGGCCATCGATGCCAATTTCGTGTGGTGGATGATGCTCGAGCCGCAGGCCGTGGACCGCACCAACGGCCGCTGGGGCCTATCGTTTACGCCGCACGCCATGCGCAAGATGAAGGACCCGGCCGCCTTCGCCGACAATATCCGCGAGGTGATCCGGACGGCGACCGCCGAGGACAAGCGCGTCGTGGCCGTGGTGCAGCAGGGCGCCGGGTTCGGCGCAACAGAGCCCGGCTTCCTGCACTCCACCCTCGAAATCTATGTCGACGAGTTCCGCCAATACCTGGACCGCATGTTGGGCCGGGAATCTCCCGCTACCTGAAATCCACCCGCCAACCAGAACGTCAACCTACGAGGACGCAGCCATGAGTAACAAAACCGCCGCCGCCTTCAACGAAAACGCCTTCGCCGGGCTCCTGCATGCCGGAACCCACGGTACCTTCATGCGCCTGCCGGCCATGCCGGCCGATGCCAAGAAGCTGAAGGAGGCCAAGATTACCGCGGCGATCCTCGGCTTTCCCTGGGATGCCATGTGCATCAGCCGGACCGGCACGAATTACGGACCGCGGGCCATCCGCGAGGCCGGCGACCAGTTTTCCTTCTACAATGCCTCGACCGGCATCGACCTCAACGACCATTACTGCATGGCCGACTGCGGCGACGTGGCGGTGGTGCCCGGCGCGGCCGTCACCACCATCGACCGGGCCCAAGCCATGGTTTCGGAAATCCTGAATGGCGGCGCCATGCCGGTGACCATCGGCGGCGACCATTCGATCACTATCGCCTGCGTGCGAGCGTTCGCCAAGGCTTACAAAAAGCCGGGCCTTGTGCTTGTCGATACCCACTTTGACACGGCCCTCGACGTGGGCGGCGAGACGCTCAGCCATTGCTGTCCGATCACCCGTGCAGTCGATGCCGGATTCGATCCAAAGCGGATCGCCATCGTTGGCACGGGCGGATGGATGAACCCCAAATCGGAACTCGCTTACATCAAGAAGCAGGGGATCACGTTGTTCACCGTCGAGGACATCTGGTCTGAAGGCGCCAAGGCGATTGCCAAGAAGGCCGCCGCGGTTGCCAGCAAGGGCGCCGACGGTATCTATGTCACCTACGATATCGACTCCATCGATGCCGCCTACGCGCCCGGAACGGGCGTGCCCACCCCAGGCGGCATGAACTCGCGCGAGGCCCTGACCATGGCCTACGAGCTTGGGCGCATGGGCATCGCGGGCTTCGACTTGGTGGAGGTTTCGCCATCCTGGGATCACGACGGCATCACCAGCCGGCTGGCCGTGCGTCTCATCCTTGAGGCGCTGGCCGGCAACGCCAACGCCAAGAAATAGCGGGAACGGTCATGGCTGGATTCTCCAAGGAGAAGCGGGCGCGCCTGCAAGCTCTGGCCCAAGGCCAGTTTTTGCAGAGCAGCGATCCCAAGGTCGATGCCTTCCTCAAGCGCATGGAGGCCGAAAAGGCGCCGGTGTTTGCCGATGTCTATGCCGGGGAGATGAACTTCTTCAACGCGCCCCGGCGCTCCAACCTTGATGACGTCGATATCGCCTGCATCGGCATCCCCTTCGAGGCGAGCGCGCCGGTGCGCGGCGGCACGCGGCTGGGGCCGCGGTCGTTCCGCGAATGGTCGAAGGTGCGCGGTCCGGTGCATGACGTGTGGCGGACCATCCCGTTCGAGCTGGTGAGCATGGCCGATGTCGGCGATCTCGGCTTCGAAAGTCCGCACGACGTCGCCTCCTGTGTTGAGACGATCCGGAAAACCTTCGCCGAATTCCGCCGGCGCGGCATTACTCCTTACTCGGTGGGCGGCGTGCATACGATGACCCACCCGATCCTGTCTGGTCTCGCCGCCGGCGAACCGGTCGGTCTGGTCCAGATTGACGCGCACGCCGATACCGCCCGCGGCAGCTTCCAGGGTAACCGCCTGAACGACTGCAGCGTCTTTCTCAATGCTGTTTTGGACGAAGCGATCGATCCGGAACGGACCATCCAGATCGGCATGCGTGGCTCGCTCAGTCCCTATTGGGATTTTTCACGGGAATCGGGAATGCGTCTCATTCCCATGCACGAGGTCTACGAACTGGGCGTCAAGGGCGTGCTCGAGGAAATCCGGCGTATCATAGGCGACGGGCCCTTCTACTTCACGCTGGATACGGATGGGATCGACGCCACTTATCTGCCGGGCACCGAACTTCCCGAGCCCTTCGGCTTCACATCGCGCGAAGTCGTACAGATCATTCGCGGCATGCGCGGCATGGATTTGGTGGGCGCCGACCTGGTCGAGCTCTGCCCGCCCTACGACCCGCATGGTATCTCCGCCAATATCGGCTCCGCACTGGGGTTCGAGGTGGTCTGCCTGCTGGCCGAGGCCCATGTCCGCCGTCATGGCCAACGCCGGAGCACACACTGGTAGATAGTCTCCGCCTGTCACTTGACGAAATTGGTGAGCTTCATGTGGCGGTTGACGTCCTTGTAGAGCAGGTAGCGGAACTTGCCCGGCCCGCCGGCGTAGCAGGCTTGCGGGCAGAATGCGCGCAGCCACATGTAATCGCCGGCCTCCACCTCGACCCAGTCCTGATTGAGACGGTAGACCGCCTTGCCTTCCAGCACATAAAGGCCGTGTTCCATGACATGAGTCTCGGCGAAGGGAATGACCGCGCCCGGCTCGAAAGTGACGATCGTGACATGCATGTCATGGCGCATGTCGCCAGGATCGACGAATCGCGACGTCGCCCATTTCCCGTCGGTCCCGGGCATCGGCGAAGGCGTAACATCCTTATCGCTTGTAACGAAGGCCTCAGGCGCGTCGATCCCGTCGACAAACTCGTAGGCCTTGCGGATCCAATGAAAGCGCACCGCATCGCCGCGGTTGTTTTTCACGCTCCATTTCGCCGCCGGTGGAACATAGGCATAGCCGCCCGGTTGCATGAGATGGGTTTTGCCGGCCAGGGTGAGGGCCAATTCGCCATCGAGCACGAAAATCACGGCTTCCGCGCCGGCATCCGGTTCCGGCTTGCCGCTGCCGCCGCCCGGCGCGACTTCCATGATGTATTGCGAGAAAGTCTCGGCAAATCCCGTCAGCGGGCGGGAAAGCACCCACGCCCTGGTCTTGTCCCAAAACGGCAGGTAACTTGTCACGATGTCGCGCATGACGCCCTTCGGAATGACGGCATAGGCGTGCGTGAAGACTGCGCGGCCCGTCAACAATTCGGCCTGCGCCGGCAGGCCGCCGCGGGGAGCATAATAATTTCGTTGCGACATCGAGGATCCCTTCATGCGCGGTTTGCGGCGGCGGATCGTTCAGGCAGTGCCGGCGGAAAATCTGGCGAAGCCGCCTGACTCAACAGGAACTCTAACCGCTCTCGTTGAGTTTCGTAAGGTGTCTCTGCGTTGAAGATGGAATGTCTCCGGTAGCGGGAAATCATCCGCAGCTAGTGTTTCGTTGCGACCGGCTTGGCGGTTTGCTCCGGCACATTGCAGGGTAGGACCACCACGACCTCGGTACCCATGCCAACCTCGCTGGCAATGGTCAGAGAGCCGCCGTGCAACTCGATCAGCGACTTTGAAATGGCAAGGCCGAGGCCGGAACCGCCCCGGCTCTTGGTGAACTGGTTCTCAAGTTGCTCGAAAGGCCGGCCGAGCTTTTCGATGTCGCCCGCCGGAATACCGATGCCGGTGTCCTTGATTGCAATGGCGATCGAGCCGCCATCGCGCGAAGTGCGGATGTTGACGCGGCCGCCCTCGGGGGTGAACTTCACCGCATTGGAGAGCAGGTTGATCAGCACCTGCTTGAGCGCGCGCCGGTCGGCTTCGACTTCCAGGTGTTTTGGCACGTTTCGGGCGATTGTCACTCTGCCTTCCAGCGCCCGCGGACCGACGAGGCGCATCACCTCCTCGAAAATGCCGTCGAGAGGCGCCTTCTCGATTTCAAGTTGCAGCCGGCCGGCCTCGATCTTCGACATATCGAGAATGTCGTTGATGACATCGAGGAGGAACTGCCCGCTGCGGTGAATGTCGCGCGAGTACTCGCTGTATTTGTCGGCGCCCAGGGGGCCGAACATCTGCTCCTGCATGACCTCGCTGAAGCCGATGATGGCATTGAGGGGGGTGCGCAATTCATGGCTCATGTTGGCGAGGAATTCCGACTTGGAACGGTTTGCCGCCTCGGCGCGGGTTTTCTCGCGGGCGTATTTGTCGGCAAGATCGGCGAGGCGCTGCGCCTGCTGGTCGGCGAGCAGGCGTTCCTTTTGCAGATCGCGCACCGTGATCATCAGTTCGCGTTCCGACGCAAGCAGCCGCTCTTCCTGCTTCTTGAGCGCGGTGATGTCGGTGCCGACCGAAACGAAACCGCCGTCCTTGGTACGGCGCTCGTTGATCTGCAGCCAGCGCCGGTCGCCGAGCTGGACCTCGAAGGATTTGGCCCCCGCCGCATCGCCGGTGATCACCGACACCCGCTTGCGCACCGACGGCTCCTTCGCCGCCTTGGTGACGATCTCGTAGGGCGTACCCGGCACGCAGACTTGGACCGGCAGGGAATGAAACTGCTGGTATTTTGAATTGCACACGACCAACCGGTTGTCGGCGTCCCACAGCACGAAGGCCTCGGAGATGTTCTCGATTGCATCCTTGAGGCGCAGTTCCGCTTCCTGATTGAGCCGGTCGGCAAGTTTCTGCTGGGTGATGTCGAAGACGATACCGATCAGATGCTCGCCATCCTCCGCTCCCCCCGGCGCCAGCGCCGCGCGGGCCCTGAGCCAGGTCCAGTGACCGTCCTCGTGGCGCATGCGGAATTCCTGGTCGAATACCGTGAGCTCGCCACGCAGCAGACTCTCGACGACGGTTTCGAGCTGGGCATCGTCCGGATGCAGCCGGCTTGCGACTTCGCCGAAACTGAGGAAGTCGCCCTTAATCGGCATGCCTAGGATTTCGAACATCGACTTGGACCAGAAGATGACACCGCGTGCCACGTCCCAGTCCCACATGCCGCATTGGCCGCGGTCCAGCGCCTTGTCGAGCCGCTCGGTTGCAACCGCCAGCGTGCCGTCGGCCTCCGAGGCGCGGGCCGCCTGCCAGTGGAACGCGCCGCCGAGCATCATCAGCACCAGCAATGTGACGACGAAGAGCATCGAGACACGGCCGACGCTGGCGCGCCAGGCGGCAAGAACGTCCGACTTGCGCTGGATCACCACCAGGCTGCCGGGGTAGGCGCCGAGATCATGCGTTGCAACAAAGGCCTCTTCGCCGGAGGCCAGCGTTAGCGAAGTCATCGCCGGCTGCCCGATCCCTATTCCGACGACGAACTGCGGCGGCAGGATTTCGGCAAGGTCGCGGCCGCCGAATCCGGCAAATGCCGGAAGACTCACGGCGATGCGGCCGTTGCGGTCGACGACCGCGAAGATCCGGCCTTCGGCCAGCGCCGCCTGGCCGGCCGCTTGCTGCAGCAGTTCGGCGCTCATCGGCCGGGGGGTCTGGCCGGCGGCAAGGTCTTCGGCGTATTGCAGGCGGATGTCCTGGGCGACGGCTCGCGCATGCAGCGCCGAGGTGCGGCTTTGCTCGCCGAGATGGGCGGTGCGGCTTTGCGCCAGTTGGAGCACCAGTGAGGTGCCGAGGGTGGCCAGAAACGCCGCGATGAGTGCGGTGATCAGGATGCGCAGCGACGTCTCGGAGATGACGATGCGCCAGCGCTCCGGAAACGGCGAGGGAAGCCTGAGCGACCTCTCCTTGAAGAACAGCGCGCCGATCTGTGCCTTGCCCAATGTATTCCCCGTCTCCCGCTTTGCTCCCCAGCAGAACGGAACCGAAACGATCGCCATGGCTCTCGTCTTCGAATCAGACCTATTGATTCGCAAGTGTACTGATTTGTCCAGCCGTTTTACGGGTGCCTACTGCACCATGCGGGAGACGATCTCGAAGCAATCCCGCGACAGGTTCGGCGCCGCCAGAATCCGCCGCAACTGCACTTCTGCCGCCGCCCGCCGGAGGCCGTCGAACATCCGCCAGCTGCGAAAGCCAGTGGCCACCCTGGCGGCCACTTGCGGATTGATGGGATCAAGGACGATGACCGTATCGGCCACGATGCGGTAGCCCGCGCCGTCGGCGGCGTTGAAACCCGCCTGATTGGCGGTAGTGAAGGTGACGATCAGGGCATAGACGCGGTTCGGCACCGCGAGCTTGAAATCCGGATGCAGCAGCAGCGTCTCGATGCGCTTGGCCGCGGCGGCGCCCACCGCCTGGGCATTGAGGGCAAACCATTTGTCGGTGATGAGATGATCCTCGCCGTGGCGCAGATGAAATTCTGCAAGGGCCGTCTCGCGGGCAGGCGTTTCGATCTGCACCAGCGCCCCGAGTGCGCCGATCTCGGCGCTCATGCTGTGCGGGTTTGCGAGTTCCGAAAGGGCGAGTTCCGTGCCCCGGACCGGGTCGGCAAGCAAGAGGAGCTGCAACGCCGCATACCGCAACGCCCGCCGCGCCGTGCCGGCGGGATCGGGAACATAGGGGCCTTGCTCCCGGGTTTCCCGCCAGATGCGCTCGAGCCTTGGGGCAAGCGCCCGGCCCAGATCGCATCTCACCCGGTCGCGCGCGGCGAGAACGAGGCCGGCGTCGACATCCTTGCCGATCTCTGCGGCGATTTCGGCTTCGCTCGGCAACCCCAGCATCAAGGCCTTGAAAGCCTGATCGAGTGCGAGATCGTCCAGAATAAGGCCGAGCGCGCCGCTAAAGCCGTCGAGGCCCGCCGGCCGGCTCGCCATGGCTTCGAGAATGAGCGCTCGACCGCGCATCTGGCCGGCCTCCCAGCGATTGAAGCTGTCGCCGTCGTGGGCCATCAGGAACAACTGGTCGGCGGCGGAATGATTGGCGGTGATTTGCACTGGCGCCGAGAAGCCGCGATTGACGGAAAGGACCGGCAGTTCACTGATGTTTCGGAACCGGAACGTCGTCTTCAACTCGGTAAGTTCGATCAAGGGCGCATTGAGCGTGCCTACGCCTGCGAGATCGAGTGGCATGTCCCGGCCATCCGGTCCGACGAGGCCGAGCCCCAGGGGAATATGGAGCGGAAGTTTCTCGGACTGGCCGGGCGTTGGCACTATGACCTGTTCGAGCGTCAGTTCGTAGCTATGCCCGGCCGGGTCATAGCGCCCTTTGGCGATCACCTGCGGCGTGCCGGCCTGCTCATACCAGCGGAAGAAGTGCTTGAAGTCGCGGCCCGAGGCATCGGCCATGCACCGCACGAAATTTTCCACCGTTGCCGCCTCGCCGTCATGGCGCTGGAAATAGAGATCCATGGCCGTGCGGAAAGCCGCCTCGCCGATCAGCGTCTTCATCATGCGGCAGAGTTCGGCGCCCTTCTCATAGACGGTCGGCGTGTAGAAGTTGTTGATCTCGATATAGGAGGCAGGTCGCACCGGATGGGCGAGCGGCCCGCCGTCTTCCGGGAACTGCCGGGCCCTCAGCGTCTTCACATCGGCGATGCGTTTCACCGCCCGCGAGCGCATGTCGGAGGTGAACTCCTGGTCACGAAACACTGTGAGGCCTTCCTTGAGACAAAGCTGGAACCAGTCACGGCAGGTGATGCGGTTGCCGGTCCAATTGTGGAAATATTCATGCGCAATGATCGCCTCGATATTGACGTAGTCGGCATCGGTCGCGGTGGCGGGCAGGGCAAGAATGTGCTTGTCGTTGAAAATGTTCAGGCCCTTGTTCTCCATCGCCCCCATGTTGAAGGTAGAAACAGCGACGATGTTGAAGACATCGAGATCGTATTCGCGCCCGAAGACCGTCTCGTCCCAGCGCATCGAGGCCTTGAGCGACTGCATCGCCCAGGCGCAGCGGTCCTCCTTGCCTTTCTCCACATAGATGCCGAGCCGCACGCGCCGGCCCGACATCGTTGTGAACGTGTCCTGCACTGATGCCAGATCGCCCGCCACCAGCGCGAAAAGATAGCTGGGCTTGGGGAAGGGATCGTTCCAGATGGCAAAGTGGCGATCGGTACCGGCGACATCTGCGAATATTCCTAGATTGCCGTTCGACAGCAGCACCGGAAATTGCTGTTTCGGCGCCTCGACCCGCACTGAAAAGCGCGCCATGACGTCCGGCCGGTCATAGAAGTAGGTGATGCGGCGGAAACCTTCGGCCTCGCATTGGGTGCAATACATGCCGTTCGACATATAAAGCCCGGAAAGCTTGGTATTGGCCGCGGGGTTGCAGACGGTCACGAGTTCCAGCGTGAAAGGCTGCTGCGGAACCGGCGCGATGGTGAGCGCCGTGTCTGAGACGGAATAGCTGGACGGTGGAAGCAGCATTCCGTCGATGGTGACGGAGCAAAGCGCTATCTTCTCGCCTTGGAGGACCAATGCAGCGTTCGTCTCCGGGCTCGCCGGATTGAGCGCCATTGCCAGCCGAGAGGCAACGCGCGTGGCCTGCGGATCGAGAGCGAAATCGAGATGCACGCTCTCGATCCGGTAGGGAACCGGCTTGTAGTCGCTGAGATGAATGGTCTGCGGCGTTTCCGATCGCATGTGCTAGTATCGCTCGATTGATTCAGGAACCTTAGAGCCCATGAGCCGTGCCTTTGTCAAAGATCAGGAAGATGTGCCGGAAGAATTGCCCGAGCGCCCGGTGAGTTCCAATCGGAATTTCGTGACCCCGCACGGGTTGCGTCTCATCGACGAGAAGCTCGAGACCCTGCGCCGCGAATTGGCCCATGCCCAGCATGAAAGCGACAGGAGCGCCATCGCCCTCGCATCACGGGATCTGCGCTACTGGACCCAGCGCCGCGCCAACGCGCAATTGGTCGAGCCGCAGAGGCATCCCGAGACCACCGCCTTCGCCACCGCCGTCACGATCCTCCGCGGCGATGGAAGGCGCCAGCGCTTCGCGATCGTCGGCGAGGACGAGGCCGATCCGGCCAAGGGCTCGATCGCCTATTCCTCGCCGGTGGCTCGCGCCCTTCTCGGAAAACGCAAAGGCGATTTCGCCGAGATTCCGGGCGGTGAGGCCGAGATCGTGGACCTAGAAGCGATCAACCCGGAAGGCTGAAAGATCGATATTGCTCCGGGCGCCGATCATCAACTCGCTGATGAGGCGGCCGGTCGTCGGACCCCAGGTGAGCCCCATGTGGCCGTGGCCGAAGCCGTACCAGACATTGCTTGCATGTTTCGAAAGTCCGATCACCGGCAGCGAATCCGGCGTTCCCGGGCGCCGGCCCATCCAGCGCGTGGTGGCCGCATCGGGCTCGTTCAGCCCGGGGAGAACCCGCTTAAAGATTTTCCACAGTGCATCGGCGCGGGCATAGTTCGGCGCGGCATCGAGGCCCGCGAACTCGTCGGTGCCCGCCAACCTTAAGCCCATGTCCATGGGCGTTGCTGCGCCGGGGATGCGCGCATAGGTGAGCGAGCGCGACAGCTTCACGCCGGAATTGGGCAGGACCATGTGATAACCACGTTCGGCTTCGAGCAGCACGCGGTCGCCGAGCTGCTTCGCCAAAAGATGCGAATAGGCGCCCGCGCAGATGACGAGGCGGTCGAGGCCATGATGTCCGCCCTCCCTCAATCGCAATTGCGTGGCGCGCTCTCCCTCCCGTTCAATCGTCAGAACGTCATCGGTAACGATGCTGCCGCCATTGCGCACCACGACTTCCGCGATGCTCTTCACCACCCGTTCGGGATCGCTGACGAAATACCAGCCGCCGTGGAAGGCGCCGCAATAGACATGCGGCGAAAGTGCCGGCTCGAGCTCGCGCGCCTCGCCGCCCGACAGCCGCTTCATCTCGTAGCCGTAGACCCTCTTGGTCTCGCGCTCGGCCGCCTCGGCGGCAAATTGCGCCTCATTGTCGTAGAGCCGCAACGTGTCCCGATATTGCATAAGATGGTGGGCCCTCGCCGCCGTGAGCAGGGTTTCAAAATCGGCCACCACCCGCAGCGCCAGATCGGCACGCGCCGCGGTGATCTTCTTGACGCGATCCGGCATGGCATTGCGCCCCGCCGCCAGAAACCACGGCAACGCTTTGGGCAGATAGGACCAGCGGATGGTGAGCGGCCCGAGCGGATCCATCAACCAGCCCGGAATTTTGAGCAGAATGCGCGGATGGATCGCGGGCACGATCTCGGCGAAGGCAAGGCCACCGGCATTGCCGAAGGAACAGCCTTCGCCAGGCGGCAGCAGGTCGATGACAGTGACGCCATATCCGGCGCGCTGCAGAAATGCCGCTGCCGCAATGCCGACGATTCCGGCGCCGACGATAGTGGCGTGCGGCGCGGTCATCTCCTGCCGTCGCGCGCATTGAAATAGCTCACGCAATGCTCCTCGAAGGCCGAAACCAGACGTGTCTTGCGCATCTGCCGCAGCGTTGCAAGAACGATCTCTCCACGCTCGACGTCTTCGGCGATGGCGCGGATGGCGAGGGGTTCGCCGTCATAGGAATGATCGCCATGGGGACGCGTGATCAGGATCGAATAGCCGAGCCCCTGGCCGACCAGGCCACGCACGATTTCCAGCGACGGCGATGAAAACGCGATCTTCGGCTCGATCCCCGCCGATTGCAGGATGCGCAGGAAATAGGTGCGGCTCGGCGGAATGTCGAGCAGGACGAGCGGTTCCGCGGCCAGGTCACGAAGTGCAATCCGTCTTCGCTTGGCCAGCCGGTGATGCTGCGGCAGCAGCACATGTGGCG
>JANMQB010000113.1:0-1808 GCA_031370155.1 Hyphomicrobiales bacterium
CGTGTTTGGTCCCGGGAGATTGGATGGATGGAATCGGTGTAGAACGGGGCCTCCGTTACATTGAGGAGCGCCTTCGGTCATGGACCTAGCTCTGCACGCCAATGCGACCACAACCCCAAGGGTCAGATCCTACATCCAGCGCAGCAAGAAGCCGGTGGCACAACTGGCGGCGGAACTCGGCGTCAGCGAGACCACGATCCGTCGCTGGCGCGGCCGAACGACAGTCGGCGACCGCTCGCACCGGCCGCACAAGCTGACAACAAGCCTGTCAGCCATGGAAGAGACACTGGTTTGCGAGCTGCGAACGTCGCTGCAGTTGCCGCTCGACGATATCGTCGAGGTGATGCGACGCTGTGTGAACGACGAGCTCTCCCGCAGTGCTATCCATCGTTGCCTCCAGCGTCACGGGATCAGCCATCGCAAGAAACCTGACAAGCCAGGCGTCGGCGTCTTTGAACAGGCGACCGTCGGCTTCATTCACTTCGACCTCAAGCATCTGCCTGCCCTGGAACGCCGCAAAAGCTATGCCTTCGTCGCGATCGACCGCGCCACCCGCTATGTCTATGTCGAAATCCACCTGAAGCGCGATGCCAAGACTTCGGCCGGCTTCCTCACCCGGTTCCTGGCCCACTTCCCGTACCCGGTTCACACCATTCTGACCGACAACGGCTCCGAGTTTACCGACCGCTTTGCCGTCGATATGAAGAACAAGCCGCCGGGCAAGCCTTCCGGCAAGCACCCCTTCGATCTCATCTGCGCCAGCCACCAGATCGACCACCGGCTCACCAGACCATACCGACCGCAAACCAATGGTCTCGTCGAACGCTTCAATCGTCGTCTTGCCGAAGCAATTGGCCGCGAACCCAAGCGCGGCAGCGCCCGACGCACCTTCCCATGCCATGCCGATCGCGACGCCTTCCTCAAACGGGTTGTTGCCGACTACAATCGTACCCGTCTCAAATGCCTCGGCTACGTCGCTCCGCTGGAAGCTCTCGCCAATCTCCCGGGACCAAACACCTGCGCAGGGTCGACGCGGGCCTCGATCGCGGTTTTGTCCCAGATCGAGCCGACGCCGGGAGCTGACATGGCCGCCCAGGCCGTCCCTGTGGATTGCGGCACGCTGCCGCCGTTGGCGGCCTTTTCCGACAACAGCTCCGACATCGTCTGGGGCTGCCGGGTGATGGTCATGTCGGCGCCGATCCTTGTATCCCAGAACGGCGACAAAGGCTGCTTCACCGAAACGGCGGAGCCATTCGACCTGTCCTTCGACGACCACGACATTTCGCCGGCGCCGCCGGATTGCGCTGAAAACCGCGCCTTCGAGGCTGGATTGGCCAGGGTGGAAGCATCGACATTGAGCTGGCTCCAGTCGAGCTCCAGATTTTCCGGATCGATGTCGCTGGCGGTGGCGGCGGAGAGATCCGGTGCCTCGGCGTTTTCGTCGGCCGGCAGGGCCTGCGCGCCCGCCTGCAGCACGGAGGCGCGCCAAAGCCGGCCGCCAGCATCAGCAGCACGATCCGGCCGTGTCTTGTCCTGGAAATCATAACCCCCGCCCGCATGCCAGCGCACCTTAGGAATGCGGGCACATCGGCGCGAACTTGTGGCGGTAATTTTCACAGCCTCGTCAGGGCCGGGCAAAAGCGCAAATCGCGTCTTCACGCCACAAAAAGCGCGAAGCGCGTCTTCACGTGCCCGGCCATCCACGTCTCGCACGGCGGCTGATCGGTAAGACGTGGATGCCCGTCAAAAAGGCCGGGCATGACTAACTCTGCAATCACACGGCTGGCTACGACGCCATCCGCGGCAAA
>JANMQB010000131.1:0-3902 GCA_031370155.1 Hyphomicrobiales bacterium
CGTGGCGATGCCCCTATCGAGCGTCTCCTTCGGCGAGGCGAAGCGTGCCGGCTTGCCGCCCACGACAATCTCGCCTACATCCGGAACATAGACACCGGAAAGCACCTTGATCAGGGTCGATTTGCCGGCGCCATTGTCGCCGAGAAGGCAATGGACCTCGCCGGAACGCACATCGAAGGACACGTCCTTGAGCGCAATGACGGACCCGAAATACTTGCTGACGGACTTGAGTTCGACGAGAGGCGGCTCCATCAGCGGCTCCGCATGGCGCGGCTGCGCACATAGCTGTTGAACAGCACGGCGGTCACCATCATGGCGCCCATGAAGAGCTTGAACCAGTCGGTGTCGATGCCGGTATAGAAGATGCCCATTTGCACGACGCCGAAAATGAGCGCACCGAACATGGCGCCGACCGCCGAGCCGTAGCCACCGGTCAGCAGAGTCCCGCCGATGACCACGGCGATGATGGCCTCGAATTCCTTCAGATTGCCGCGCAGCGTATCGGCGGAGCCCGTGACCAGCACCTGGATCGCGGCAAAAAGCGCCGCCGCGAACGCCGTAAACATGAACAGCGAAATCTTGGTGCGGGCGACGGGCACGCCCATGTTGCGCGCCGCATTGGGATCGCCGCCGGAAGCGAAAATCCAGTTGCCGAATCTTGTTCGCGTGAGAAGCCAGGTGCAGAAGAGCGTCAGCCCGATCCACCAGACGATGGAGACCGGAATGCCGCTGATGGCGGGCAGGCCGTCGGGCCGCTTGGCAATCACGCCAAGATCGGCAAGCCAGCGGATCGGCGTCTTCAGTATCTGACCCGCGAACAGCGGCGTGATCCAGTCGCCGGCGGAATATTCGTGAAGGCCGGAGGCCTGGGTCCGCCCGGTGATGCCCCTGGTGATACCAAGCGTCAGGCCGCGCAGCATGAACAGGCTGCCAAGCGTCACGATGAAGGAGGGCAGCCCCGTGCGCACCACGATGAGCCCGTTGAGATAGCCCACGAAAATGCAACTGGCGAAGGCCAGCAGCACCGAGGCCCACACCGGCCAGCCCCACATGATCGGCGGGATGGCAATGATGATGCCGGCAAAACCGATCATCGAGCCGATCGAGAGGTCGAATTCGCCGGCAATCATCAAGAGCGCCACGGCCGCGGCGAGTATGCCGAGTTGGGCCGAAACCTCCAAAAAATTGATGATCCCCTTGGCGCTGAAAATGCCGCTGTCGCCTGCGGTCACCGCAAAGAAAACGAATACGAGAACGGTTCCGGCAACCGCGCCCAGTTCCGGCCGGCTGAGCAGCCGGCTCAGCAAAGGCACGGCGCGGACCCTTTCGTCCCGCATTTCAGCGCTCATGTTCGATCCCCCCGAAACATTGGAATGGCGGCCGGCGCGACACCGGCCGCCATGCGAAGATCAGCGTTTGCCCTGCTTGGCGAGGTCGATCACCGAGGCCGCGGTTTCCTTGGTCACGAAACCGGGGCCCGTCGGATAGTCGGCGATCGGTGCGATCTTGTACTTCTTCCACAGATCGAACATGACAACGGGAACATAGCCCATGGCATATTGCTGGGCATCGATCCCCCATTCCATCTTGCCGTCGGCCGTGGCCTGCAGGATGGTCGGCGACAGGTCGAAGGTGCCGATCTTAACCTTGCCGGTCAGGCCAAGCTCGTCGAGGGCGGCGAGCCCCGGCTCGGCACCACCGATGCCGACGGTCAGAACGAACTCGGTGCCGGCATTGGTGTTGAGGAAGGCGATGATGCGGTTCTTCATCTCCGTCGGGTCCATGACGCCGTTGAGAACCGGGACATCGGCACCCAGACCCTTGGCAAAGCCGGCGCAGCGGTCGTCGAGACTCACGTTGCCCACCTCGTGGTTGGCGCAGACCGCCTTGGTGACGCCGAGCTTCTTGACCCGTTCGCCGGCCATGACGCCCGCTTCATATTCGCTCTGCCCCAGATAGAGGAGGCCGCCCAATTCCCGCGTCAGCTTGGAGCCGCCCGAGTCGATCACGATCACCGGAATACCGGCGGCAACCGCATTCTTCACCGGTTCGCTGAGGGCCGCCGGATCGGCGATCGAGACGACAAGCCCATCCGGTTTCGAGGCGACCGCGGCGTCGATCATCTGGGCCATCTTGGCCATGTCGAAGGTTTCGGGCGCCAGATATTCGGCCTTCACGCCAAGCGTCTTGGCCGCGTCGTCCATGCCGTTCTTGACCACCGACCAGTAAGGGTCGCCGCTTTGGCCGTGGGTGACAAATACGACGCGGGTCTCATCTGCAACGGCCATGCCAGAGGCCGCCGACAACAGCGTCATCCCGGCCAAGAGGCCGAGCACCGGCTTCATGATTTTCACAAGCGAGAACATGTTTCCTCCTGTTCTATGTCTCTGCCTGCCGCTGCTGCGGCCGGCAGACCAGATGCCTTTCCTTCTGTTTCATTTATGCGTCAGCACTGGTTCCTTTTCGAGGACGGGATCGCTCCCGCCTCCATCAATTCTCAACCGTAAAGCCCGCTGCCTTTGCCATGCGCGACAGGTTCTTGAAACCCATCGTGGCATAGGTGAGCGGATGCGCCTTCTTGGGGTCCTGTTCGGCCTCGACCACCAGCCAGCCGGAATAATCGGCCTCCGCCAGCACCCGCAGGATCGCCGGGTAATCGATGAAGCCGTCGCCGGGGACCGTGAAGATTCCCTCCATAACGGCGCCCATGAAACTCATGTCCACGCGGCGGGCGCGTTCGAGCACGGCTTTCCGGTAATCCTTGCAATGGACGTGTACGACGCGGCGCACATGCGTCTTGACGAGTTTCAACGGATCGCCTCCCGAGAACACCGAATGTCCGGTATCATAGAGCAGACCGACCGCCTCGCCAGTATGTTTCATGAGGAGGCCTATTTCAGCATCGGTTTCGACGATGGTTCCCATGTGGTGGTGGAAGGCCATTCCGACGCCGAAGCCCGCCATACGCTCCGCGAGCTGTGTGAGCTTGCGGCCATAGGCGGGCCACTCCTCCGGCCGCAGTGCGGGACGCTGCGAAATGGGCCCCCAGATGGCGCCATGGCGGCCGCGCGAGGTATCGGCATAGACGACATGCCGGCAGCCCATGTCTTTCAGAAGCTGCAGATGCAGCCCGATCGCGTCCATTTCTTCCGCGACCTCCTTTTCATCGCAGCGGCCGTCGTACCAGCCAGAAATGACGGCGAGACCGTGGCGCTGCATGATGGGCTTCAGTTCCGACGATTTTCGCGGGAACTTGCCGCCCAGTTCGGTACCGGCATAGCCCGCCTCTCTGGTTTCGCTCAGGCAGACTTCCAGAGGCGTATCGCCGCCAAGCTCCGGCACATCGTCGTTGGTCCAGGTGATGGGGTTGATGCCGATGCGAACCTTCACGGACGGTCTCCATTGCCTGTATCGGCGATGTAGCCGGGGTCCGCCGTAAGATCAAGCTCGTCTGCATCATTGACGACGATCACCCGATCGAGACGTGTCTCAGCCGCATTTCTTGAAATCCATTTGCTTTGATTTTTCGGATGTGTTGATCTCGCGCCCAGCATGAAAGCGGCCCCGCCCCTCCTGCAGCTCGACAACATCACGCGCAATTTCGGCGCCATCGAAGCGCTGCGCGGCGTCAGCTTCGATATTGCCCGCGGCGAGGTAGTGGCGCTGCTCGGCGACAATGGCGCCGGCAAATCGACGCTGGTCAAGATCATCGCCGGGGGACTGCGCGCCACCTCGGGCAAGGTGATCTTCGAGGGCGTGGCACGCGATTTCGCCTCGCCCGCCGAAGCCAAGGCGGCCGGCATCGAGACCGTCTACCAGGACCTGTCGCTGTGCACCAATGTCGATGTGGTGGCGAATTTCTTCATGGGCCGCGAGATCGTCAAGCGCAGCTTCGG
Organism: Hyphomicrobiales bacterium; assembly: GCA_031370155.1. Classification (GTDB taxonomy): domain Bacteria; phylum Pseudomonadota; class Alphaproteobacteria; order Rhizobiales; family Aestuariivirgaceae; genus Aestuariivirga. The sequence continues at coordinate 3,897 of JANMQB010000131.1, forward strand.
CATTCC
>JANMQB010000139.1:0-5664 GCA_031370155.1 Hyphomicrobiales bacterium
GTCGACCGGCACGATGCGGGCGCCATGGCCTTGGGCGATGCGATAGACGCCGTGCACGCGGCCCACGCGGTCGTCGAGCTTGCGGATGACCAGGCCCCTGAACTTGTAGCGGCCACCGCCGGCGGGCGCGATCTTGGCGAGCACCCGGTCGCCCTGGCGCGGCGCGGTGGCGCGGCTTTCAATCACCACGCGCGGTGGCTTGGCCCCGTTCGCCTCGTCCCATTCGATGGGCTCGCCCCAGGCTTCGCCGTCGGCATCGAGACCCATCACCTCGAGGACCGTAACCGGGGGCAGGGCCGAGGTGTCGATGAGTTTCTTGCGGCTCCGGGCCAGCTTCCCCTCATCGGCAAGGCGCTTGAGGAGCTGCTTCAAGGCAATCTTGTCGGCGCCCTTGACGGCAAAAGCCCGGGCGATGTCGCGCTTGCCGGCGGTACCGGGCGCCGCGCGGATGAAGTCGAGAATCTCGGCCTCGCTGGGCAGGCCTGAGGGTTTCTGGGTTCGGGCCGGTATCTTGGTCATCCGGCGGGGCATAGCGGGATCGGCGGGCTGGCGGAAGAAATTTTCCGCGATGTCGGCAGCGGGCGGGCCCGGGAAAGAAAAGGAGGAGGGGAATGCCGGAGCCGGGCTCCACGCAATCCTGAACTTTCAACGGGCGTCGAGCCCGAGACTCCATGCGCAGCGATTTCGGCTCCCGGTTCGCACTTCGGCACTGCCCTCATCGGGCCGCCTTACTGCCTTGCGGCGCGCGGGTCGTAGTGTCCGCGGGTCTTGCCGGAAACTCCCGGGCCGGATGTTGCGTTAAGCCGCCCGGCGCAGGCGCTGCAGGCTGTTCCGCAATTTCGAGACGCTGTCGACATCGTCCCCTCCTGTGGACCAACCTGGGAATATATTTATTCCTAGTATGTGACGGAATTGAGGCGAGGAGAAAATGATTGCGGTAAGGAAATTGTTGTTCTATTAATGTTCCGTCAATTGGAGGTTGGATGGCTCAGCAACCTTTCGGAAACAAATCTACGATCAAGAAGCTGGATACCGTCACTGACTATCTAGCCTTCTACACGCGAGCGCTCTCGGGAAAATTCAATCTCAACTACTTTGATGCCTTTGCAGGCACAGGGGAGATACCGCATGGAGACAGTCTCCCATTATTCGAGGGTATGGTAGAGCTTGCAACTGTCATCGAAGGATCCGCTCGCCGCTCTCTGAAAATACCTGTTCCCTTCGACCGGTATTTCTTTTCTGACAGCAAGCGCTCTTACGTAATTGCATTGAGCAAACTGCGTGATGAGTTTCCGAAGCTCGCAACAAGAATCAACATCCTGCATGGCGATGCCAACGACCTGGTCAAAAAATACTGCCACTCGGAATTAACTCGTAAAGACCGCACAGTCTTCTTCCTTGATCCGTACGGAAATCAAGTTCACTGGTCGACGGTTGAGACAATTGCGCAAACAGAAGGCAGCGATCTCTGGTATCTCTTTCCATCTGGCTTGGGCGTAGTTCGACAAATGTCTTATAACGCCGCAGTGCGGAAGGAAGCAGAGGATTCGTTGAATCTGCTATTTGGAGACAACAGCTGGTTTGAGGCATTCACTGCGCCAAGCGATCAACTGAATTGGATTGACCAAGTCGACGAAAATCGACACAAAATCGCAACCGCCGACGCCGTTACTCGTTTCATGATCGGCAAAATGAAGACAGTCTTCAAGGGCGTTGTCCTCGACCAATGGCTGCCTCTCGGCAAGAAGGGCGGACACTGGTATTCATTGATCTTTGCGTGTTCAAATGAGAGCCCAACGGCCCGTAATTTGGCGAGTCGCGTAGCTAAGGGCATTATGCGGCGGAAGTAATGGCTGGACTCTCCGACATCGAATGGACGGATGCAACGTGGAATCCGATTGCGGGTTGCGCGATGGTCTCTCCGGGCTGCACCAATTGTTATGCCATGCGCATGGCGGCGCGGCTGCAGGCAATGGACCATCCCTCTTATCGCGGAACGACTCGCAAGAGCGGCGGACGGCCCGTGTGGACCGGCAGGATCAAACTCATCAAGCATGCCCTCGACATTCCACTGCATTGGAAAAAGCCGCGCAAGATTTTCGTGAATTCCATGTCCGATCTTTTTCAAGACGGCATTCCGCCTGAGTTCATCGGGAAAGTCTGGAAGACGATGTTGGCGGCGGACCACCACGTCTATCAGATTCTCACCAAGCGGCCCGATAACATGAAAAGAATCATCGAGTCATCGGCCCTGAAGGCGGCTCCCCACATCTGGCTCGGAACGTCGGTCGAGTCCGGCAGGTATGCCGGGCGCGTGGCAATGCTTCGGGAGACGCCGGCAGTTATCCGGTTCGTGTCGTTCGAGCCGTTGCTCGATCATGTGGGTACCATCGATCTTTCCGGCATCCATTGGGCGATCGTCGGCGGTGAGTCCGGCCCGGGTTCGCGGCCTATCGCGCAGGATTGGGTCGACGAAATCCAGAAACAGTGCCGCAAGTATGAGACGGCATTCTTCTTCAAACAGTGGGGCGGAACCAACAAGAAGGCTGCGGGGCGGACCTATCGCGGCAGGACGTGGGACGAATATCCGGGGCCTCCGCCGAATTGAGGCAGGGAGAAAATTGTCTCTTTGGCTTGGCGCCATAGATTCAAATTCCCTGTCATCTCCGGGTTTGTCCCGGGGAAGACACGACTTTGAATCGTTATTGCTCCGACGATTGACGCGCGCTATTCCGCCGCGCTCGCCGCGGCGGCCGTCTTGGCCTTCTTCGGTTTCGCGGCTTTCTTTGCCGCCTTCTTCGCGGGAGCCTTCTTCTTTGCCGGAGCCTTCTTCTTCGCCGGGGCTTTGCCGGCGCGGGCGGCGATCAGGGCAATCGCCTCGTCAAGGGTCAGCGACCGCGGGTCCTTGTCACTCGGCAGGGTGGCGTTCACCTTGCCGAATTTCACATACGGCCCGTAGCGGCCGGACATCACCTGGAGATTGCCGCCGCCATCGGGGTGTGGGCCCAGGCCCTCAAGATCGCCGCGCGCACGCGGCGTGAACCGCACTCTCATAGTCCGTGACGGTTCCAGATCGCCGTAATCTCTTCGTCGGCGGCAAATTGCCCTCGACGCGCTTGGTCCAGGCCCTCCCGAATAGCCGCCCGAGTCTCCTCGTCGAGTGGAGGTATCGCCGAGCCGTCGGATGCCATCGACAGCAGTACGACCGCCAACGTATCCTGATCCTCCGCCGGCAGCTCGCGGATCTTCGCAATTGCCTGTTCAAGCAATTTTGTCATGCAGCCATCATAGCATGCCGCCGCACGGCCGCCCCTCCAATTGGCCATCGCCGGCGGCCTCGGATCGCCCGCGCTGGCCTGTGCAACCAGATACATGACGGAGTCATGTAATTGGTCAACAAATTTGGTGTCGAAAAGCGTGAAAATTCCACCATTTTGGCGGTGGTCTTGGGGCTGTTTGCACGAAAATGGCGTGCAAGACGCGGCCCGTAACATGCTGGCTGGCAGGGTAAAATTCATTGAATGAGAATTGTTTCACGTGAAACAGCGCCGTCGAAATGCAGACCGGTTGGCATGCCCATGACGACGCCGAAGTTATTCCGTCGCGCCCGCCGTGGCGGCGGTCTTCTTCTTCTTCTTCGGCTGCGCGGATTTCTTCGCGGCCTTCTTGGCCGAGGATTTGCCGGCGCGGGCGGCGATCAGGGCAATGGCCTCTGCGACTGTTAGTAATTGTGGGTCGCTGTCCTTGGGCAGGGTGGCGTTGACCTTGCCAAATTTCACATAGGGTCCGTAGCGGCCGGACATCACCTGGAGATTGCCGCCGCCTTCCGGGTGCGGGCCCAGATCCTTGAGCGCGCCGGGGCGGGGGCGGGTGAAACCCTTGGCCTTCTTCTCGGCCAGGAGATCGACGGCGCGATTGATGCCGACGCTGAAGACCTCCTCGGCGCTGTCGAGATTGGCATAGGTGCCGTCATGCAGCACGAAGGGGCCGAAGCGGCCGAAATTGGCGACGATGGGCTTGCCGGATTCGGGATGCAGGCCGATGCCGCGCGGCAGCGAGAGGAACTTCATGGCGGTTTCGAGATCGATCTCCTCGGGCTTGTAGCACTTGGGGATCGAGGCGCGGCGCGGCTTTTCGCCAGCCACCGCCTCGCCCAATTGCAGATAGGGGCCGAAGCGGCCCTGGCGGCGGGTCACCTTCTGGCCGGTTTCTGGATCGACGCCGAGCTCGATGCCTTCGGCGGGAACGGTGCTTGCGGATTCACCGCCAGCCGTCATCGGCCGGGTGAACTTGCAGTCGGGATAGTTGGAGCAGCCGACGAAGGAGCCGAACTTGCCGAGCTTCAGGGACAAGCGCCCGGTGGCGCAGGAGGGGCAGGCGCGGGCATCGCCGCCATTGGCGGGGACGGGGAAGATGTGGGGCGCCAGAATCTCGTTGAGCGCATCGAGCACGTGCGTCACGCGCAGATCCTTGATCTCGGCCAGCGCCACGGTGAAGTCGCGCCAGAAATCGCGCAGCACCTGTTTCCAGTCGAGTTCGCCGGCCGAGACGCGGTCAAGCTGTTCCTCGAGATCGGCGGTGAAATCATATTCGACATAGCGGCCGAAGAAGCTTTCGAGAAAGGCGGTGACGATGCGGCCCTTGTCCTCGGGGATGAGCCGCTTCTTGTCGAGCCTCACATAGCCGCGGTCGCGCAGCGTCGAGAGGATCGAGACATAGGTGGAGGGGCGGCCGATGCCGAGCTCCTCGAGCTTCTTGATGATCGAGGCTTCCGAGTAGCGCGGCGGCGGCTCGGTGAAATGCTGCTCAGCCGAAATCTTGCGAACCCCAATGCCATCGCCGCGCGCCATGGCGGGCAGGCGGCGCGAATCCTCATCTTCCTCGTCGTCAAGGTCCTCGTGGTAGACTTTGAGGAAGCCGTCAAACTTAACAACCGAACCCGTTGCCCGGAAAGTATAGTGCTTGCCGTCTTGCCCAGTGGCACCCAGGTCAGCCGAGGTGCGCTCAAACTCAGCGCTTTCCATCTGGCTGGCAATCGTCCGTTTCCAGATCAATTCATAAAGCGCAAGCTGCTCGCCGTCCAATTCCTTGCGCACGCTTGATGGCAGGCGGCCAATTTCCGTTGGGCGAATGGCTTCATGGGCTTCCTGCGCATTCTTGGCCTTGGTCGTGTAAACCCGTGGTGCCGATGGCAAATAGGGTTCGCCAAAGTTTTTGAGAATCGCGTTGCGCGCAGCGGCAATGCCTTCCGGGGCAATATCAATGCCGTCCGTACGCATATAAGTAATGAGGCCGACGGTTTCACCATCGATATCAACACCTTCATAAAGCCGCTGTGCCACCTGCATGGTTTTGGCGGATGAGAAGCCCAACTTGCGCGAAGCCTCCTGTTGCAGGGTTGATGTGCGGAACGGTGCATAAGGGTTTCGCTTGGCGGGCCTGCTTTCAATATTGTCCACCGCCACGCGGGCATTCTTCAGCGTGCTTTCAATGGCGCGGGCCGAGGCTTCGTCTTTAATATCGAGCTTTGCAATTTTTTGGCCAGCGATGGCCTGCAAGGTAGCTGAAAACTCTCTGCCTTGTGGTGTGGTGAAGGTGCCGTCGATCGTCCAGTATTCCTGCGACTTGAACGCCTCGATTTCCAACTCGCGGTCACAGATGATG
>JANMQB010000145.1:0-7069 GCA_031370155.1 Hyphomicrobiales bacterium
ACGAAGCGGCGGCTCGTTGTGAGCGAATTCATCACGTTCTTCTCCCTTGATACCGGCCAGCTCTAGCCGGCTGGCCCGGGCGGAATGTTTTATGGATCTTTGTCGCGGCTCCAGTTGATTCCGGCCTCCGCATGTTGGGACGATTGTGCCGGGCGGGCCGGTTGAATAAGCTGCCGCACCTTCAATCTTCACTCACGGGGGCACCATGACTTCCAATTGCCTTGCGGCCGACGCCAAGGAGTTCGCGGCGCTGTTCCCAAAGGGGGCGGCGCTCACCAGGCTCGCAAGCGGATTTCTCTGGGCCGAAGGTCCGGTGTGGTTCGGCGAGCTGAACGAGTTGCGCTTCTCCGACATTCCCAATAACCGCATGCTGCGATGGTCGCCGGTTTCCGGGCTCTCGGTCTTCCGTCAGCCGTCGCAGCGGACGAACGGCCACACCCGCGACCGCGACGGCAACATGATTTCCTGCGAGCACGGCGGGCGCTGCGTCAGCCGCACCACTCTCGACGGGCGCTACGAGGTGGTGGTCAGCCACTGGAACGGCAAGCGGCTCAATTCGCCCAACGACGTGGTGGTGAAATCCGACGGCAGCATCTGGTTCACCGACCCGCCCTACGGCATCATCTCCGATCATGAGGGCATCCGCGCCGACAGCGAGATCGGCAAGAACCAGGTCTATCGCTTCGATCCCCAATCGAACGAACTCAGCGTGGTGGCCGACGACTTCGACCGGCCCAACGGGCTCGCTTTCTCGCCCGATGAAGCGGAGCTCTATGTGGCGGATTCGGGTCGCGCGCGGGGCGAAGGCTTCGGCTTCGACGACAGCCGCCCGAATCATGTGCGGGCCCTCAAGGTGATGGACGGCAAGCGGCTGAAGCAAAACCGGGTGGTGGCGGTGATCGACGCCAAGGTGCCCGACGGGTTGCGGGTGGACACCGAGGGGCTCCTATGGATTTCCGCCGGCGACGGCATCCACTGCTACCGCCCGGACGGCACCCGGCTCGGCCGCATCCTGGTGCCCGAAACCGTCGCCAATCTGACCTTCGGGGGCTTCGGCAAGTCGCGGCTGTTGATCTGTGCATCGACGTCGCTTTACGCCATCGAAACGGCCCGCACCGGCGCGCAGACGCCGTGATTCACATGCCAGAATGTGGGATAGTGTTTGAGCGGCGTTTTGCCGGGCTTCCCCCGCATGCTATGGCAGGCCTGCCCAAACAACGAAGCGTGTCATGAGCAAGACTCCAACGGAACTCCCGCATTTCGCCCGCAACGCCATCAATCTCGCCTCGCCGCGCCTCGGCGCCAAGGCGCTCCAGGCATCCGACGATTTCTTCGCCGACAGGAGCCGCATGCTGGCGGACGCGCCCGCCGTTTTCGATCCCGACAAGTACGACGCCAATGGCAAGTACATGGATGGCTGGGAATCGAAGCGCCGCCGCCAGGGCGGACATGATTTCTGCATCGTCAAGCTGGGCGCCAAGGGTGTGATCCGAGGCGTCGATATCGATACCAGCCATTTCACCGGCAATTATCCGCCGGCCGCCTCGCTCGAGGCCTGCGTTTCAGAAAAGGACCCGGACGACAAGACGGCCTGGACGGAACTCCTCCCCGCCGTTTCGCTCGGCCCCTCGGCGCATCATTTCCATGCCATCGCCAGCGACAAGGCCTGGACGCATCTGCGCCTGCACATCTATCCAGACGGCGGCGTGGCGCGGCTGCGCGTCTATGGCGAGCCGGTGCCGGCCTGGGAGGGCAAGGACAAGTCCGCCATGCATGAACTCTCGCTGGTCAACAACGGCGGGCGGATCGTTGCCTATAACGACGCCCATTACGGGTCCGTGTGGACGCTTCTGACGCTCGGCCGCGGCATAAACATGGGCGACGGCTGGGAAACCAGGCGGCGGCGCGAGCCGGGTAATGACTGGATCATCGTCAAGCTGGGAGCCGCCGGCATCGTCGAGAAGGTCGAGGTCGATACCTGCCATTACAAGGGCAACTATCCCGACCGCTGTTCCATCCAGGCCGCACTGGTGGGTGCGGCAACCGACAAGTCGATCGTCACCGAAGCGATGTTCTGGCCGCAATTGATGGGCGAGCAGAAGCTGCAGATGGATCACATCCACAACTTCTCCAGCGATGCCATCGCCAAGCTCGGGCCGGTCAATCATGTGAAGCTCAACATCTTCCCCGATGGCGGCGTGTCGCGGCTGCGCATCTTCGGAAAGCTGGCGTGATCACGCTCAAGCCCGAACCGCTCACCAAAGCCGTCTTCGCGCCCTTCGGCGATGTCATAGAGATGGAAGGGGCGCAGCACTATCCGATCAATCAGGGCTTCGCCGAGCGCTTCAACGATCTCGGCCATGTCGATGTGGCGGCGGAGGGCGGTGCGGTGAATATCGGCATCGTCACCGCCAGCCCGCGGCCCATGCCGATCGCCATCAAGCTGATGGAGCGGCATCCGCTCGGCAGCCAGATATTCTATCCGTTGCAGGACCGCGACTGGCTGGTGCTGGCGGCGGGCGATCTCGACGATGCGGCATCGTTCCGCGCCTTCACGGCGAGTGGACGGCAGGGCGTCAATTATGCCCGCAACGTTTGGCACCATCCGCTGCTGGTCTTCGAGGAGGGCCACCGCTTCCTGATGGTCGACCGCAAGGGGCCCGGCAACAATCTCGAGGAAGTGTGGTTCCCCGAGAACCGGAACATCGTTCTCAATCCATAGAACTGTTTGCACAAGAATTCCGGCGCCTCAGAAACTCCCCTTCTCCCCGCACATCGTGCGGGGAGAAGGTGGCCAACGGCCGGATGAGGGGCTGTCTCAGCGTGACGGCTCAGCAGTTCGACTCGCGGAGAAACCACCCCTCATCCGGCGCGTGCCGCGCCACCTTCTCCCCGCCGCAAGCGGCAGGGAGAAGGGGAAATGGGGGAGAGGTCTTTGAGGCCGCAAGCCGTTTCAGAACGTCGCGTGCCAGTGGCGGGCGATGTCAATGCGGCGCGGGATCCACACCTTGTCGTGGCTTCGGACGTAATCGACGAAACGGGCGAGCGCCAGTGCGCGGCCGGGGCGGCCGGCGAGGCGGCAGTGCAGCCCCACCGACATCATCTTGGGCGAGCCGCGCTTTCCCTCCTCATAGAGACAGTCGAAGCTGTCCTTCAAATAGCTGTAGAAATGATCGCCGGTGTTGAAGCCCTGCGGCGTGGCGAAGCGCATATCGTTGGCATCGAGCGTATAGGGAATGATCAGATGCCGGCCGCCATCGGGCTTCCTCAGCCAGAAGGGCAGATCGTCGGAGTAGTCATCCGATGAGTAGAGAAAGCCGCCCTCCTCCATGACCAGCCTCGTGGTGTTGATGGAGCAGCGGCCGGTGTACCAGCCGAGCGGGCGTTCGCCGGTCACCTCGGCATGGATGCGGATCGCCTCGCGGATCGACTGGCGCTCGGCGTCCTCCGGCATGTCCTTGTGCTCGACCCATTTGAGGCCGTGGCTGGCGATCTCCCAGCCCGCCTCCTTCATGGCCTCGACTTGATCGGGCGAGCGCATCAAGGCGGTGGCGACGCCATAGATGGTTAGCGGCACCTGGCGCGCCGTGAACATGCGCCACAGGCGCCAGAAGCCGGCGCGCGCGCCATATTCATAAATCGATTCCATGTTCCAGTGTCGCTGCCCCGGCCAGGCCTGGGCGCCGACGATTTCCGACAGGAAGGCTTCCGAAGCGGCATCGCCGTGGAGAATGTTGTTCTCGCCGCCCTCTTCGTAATTGAGCACGAACTGCACGGCGACATGGGCGCCGCCCGGCCACTGCGGATCGGGTATGGCGCGGCCATAGCCCTTCATGTCACGGGGATAGGCGCTCATGAACTTTCCTTCCGGCAATATAGGTCGCCCGCACGGCGCGGTCATCGCCCAATATGGCCAGCGAGAACAGCACGTCTTCCAGCGACTGCGAGACTTCCTGGCGGCTCGCCAGAACCGGCGTGGCGGCGGGATCGAGCACGGCGAGGTCGGCCCATTTGCCCACCTCCAGCGATCCCGCCTCGTGAGCCATGTGCAGGCGCTCGGCGTTGCCGCGGGTCGCCAGATGGAACAGCTCGAAGGCCGAAGGCTTGTAGCCCGCCAGCATCTGCACCTTGTAGGTCTCGCCCAGGGTCGCCAGCATGGAATAGCTGGTGCCGCCGCCCACATCGGTGGCGACCGCGATGGCAACGGGGCGCTCCTCCTTGCGCAGATGTTGCATGCGCATCAGGCCGGAGCCGAGGAACGTGTTCGAGGTCGCGCAATGGACGATGGTCGAGCCCGACTCCGACAGGCGCGTGCATTCGCGCTCCGACAAGTGGATGCCATGGGCAAAGAGGCTGCGCGGGCCCAACAGCCCGCAACGGTCGTAGACGTCGGTGTAATCCTTCGCCTCTGGGAACAGTTGCTTGACTAAGGCGATCTCAGCGGGGCTTTCGGAGAGATGGGTCTGCATCAGCGCGCCGGACAGTGACGCGAGGAGTTCGCCCGAGACTTTCAGCTGCGCTTCCGTCGAGGTGACGGCAAAGCGCGGGGTGACCGCATAGCGCAAGCGGCCCTTGCCGTGCCATTGACGGTAAAGCTCTTCGGATTGGCGCGCCCCTGTTTCGGGATCGTCCTGAACCGCCGGAATGGCGTTGCGGTCCATCATGGTCTTGCCGGTCACCAGCGCCATGTTGCGGCGTGCCGCCGCTGCGAAGAGCGCATCGGCGCAAGTCTTGTGCACCGAACAGAAGGCAAGCGCCGAGGTTGTTCCGTGCTGGACCAGGCGGTCCAGGAAGATTTCCGCCGCCCGCGCGGCGTAAGCTCCGTCGGCGTAACGGCTCTCCTCGGGAAAGGTGAAGCGGGTGAGCCAGTCGAGCAGATCCTTTCCGGGTGCAGCCAGCATGCGGTATTGCGGGAAATGGATGTGGGCATCGATGAGGCCCGGCATGACGATGCAGTTGCCGTAATCGTCGATGGGCGCTGCGCGAAAGGGTTGCGGCAGGAGTGTTGCCGGCCCGGTCCACAGGATGCTGCCGTCATCGCCCGCCACCACCGCACCCTTCTGCTCATGGCGCCAGTCGTCATGTGCGGCGCCAAAGGTCAGCGTCTGGCCGCGGATCACCCGGGTCATGGTGACACCCGGTCCTCGATGCGGAAACGGAAGATGCGGCAGACCTGTTCGAGTGCCGTGGCAAATTCCTCTTCGGCGCCATGGTTCAGGCGCTCGGCGAAGCTTGCGAGGATCCGATGCTTCGTCGCTCCCTTGACCGCGAAGATGAAGGGAAAGCCGAATTTCGCCTTGTAGCGGTCGTTGAGACCGGTGAAGCGGGCGAACCCCCTGGGCGAGAGCGTATTGAGGCCGGCGTCCGCCTGCTCGCGGGTCGAATCCTCGGTGAGTTTTGCCTTGGTGGCGAGATCGGGATGAGCGCGGATCAGGGCAAGCTGGGCCTCGCGCGCCGCACCGCGCACGGTTGCGGTGAAGGCTTCGACCATGGCCTCGCGCGTGGCGAAGGGGCGGAGCGACGAGACGATGCGCGCCACCCAGGGTGAATGCTCGGCGACATCGCCGAATGCAGCGGTGAAATCGCCGGCGGTCATGGCGTTGACAGCAGTAAGCGTCATCATCGCCTGGCGATCCAGGCGCCGAGTTTCGCCCGCTCCTCCCCGGTCATGCCGGTCTTGCTGCCGAGCGGCATGGCCTTGTTCTTCACCGCCTGGATTTCGATCTGGGCCGCATAGCGGGCGAGCTCCGCGATAGTTTCCAGCGCAATACCCTTCGGCGCTTCCTTGATGGTGCGGTCGGACGGCCTTGCCGCATGGCAGGTGGCGCAGCGGTTCTGGACAATCGCCAGCGCCTCGGCATCGCTCACCTCACCCTGATAGGCGGGCGCCTTCGCCGGCTCGGTGATGAGCAGAGCCAGTGCCAGGGCGCCGCCGATCACCGGCAGGGTCCAGGCAATCTCTTCCGCCTTGTCGCCCACTTCATGGCGCACCAAGAAATGTCTGAGCACCACCCCGCCCACCACGATCAGGCCGACGAGTGCCCAAGCGCGCGGATGATCGGTGATCATCGGATAGTGGTTGCTGATCATCGTCAGCAGAACCGGCAGCGTCAGATAGGTATTGTGCAGCGACCGCTGCTTGCCGATGGCACCCAGGCGCGCATCGGGTGCCTGGCCGGCCATCAATGCCCTGGCGATCTTGCGCTGGTTGGGAATGATCACCATGAAGACATTGGCCGCCATGATGGTGCCGATGAAGGCGCCAACATGGATGAGCGCGCCACGCCCGGAGAACACATGGGTGAAGCCGTAAGAGGCGATGAGGATGAGCGCCAACACACAGATCGCGAGCAGCCCGGTATTGCGGCCGAGGGCCGAACGGCACAGCAGATCGTAGACGATCCAGCCGGCGATCAGGCCGCTTACCGAGATGGCAATCGCCTGCCAGGGCTCGAGCGGCATGACGCTTCGATCGATGAGGAATGTTCCGGCGTTCAGATAATACTGGACGATCAGCAGCAGGAAGCCGGTGACCCAGGTGAGATAGGCCTCCCATTTGAACCAGATCAGATCCTCGGGCAGCTTCGAAGGTGCGGTGAGATATTTCTGCACGTTGTAGAAGCCGCCGCCATGGACTTCCCAGGCCTCGCCGGAAACGCCGGCAGGTGCCCTGGCGCTGCTTCAGCGAGAAATCCAGCGCCACGAAGTAGAACGACGTGCCGATCCAGGCGATGCCGGCGATCATGTGGCCCCAACGCAAGAGCAGATTGGGCCAGTCGGCATCGAGAAGGCCCGATCCGGTCAGCCAGTAGGCCAGCGCCAAGGCCACGAAGATGACCGGCAGGGTCCAGGCGATCTTGGCCAGCGGATCGCCCACCTCGTGGCGCACCAGGAAATGCCTGAGCGCCACGCCACCCACCACGATGAGGCCCACCAAAATCCAGGCCTGGGCATTGTCGGTCACCATGGAATAGTGATTGCTGATCATCATCAGCAGAACCGGCAGCGTCAGATAGGTATTGTGCAGCGAACGCTGCTTGCCGATGACGCCGAGACGTGGATCGGGCGC
>JANMQB010000189.1:0-5260 GCA_031370155.1 Hyphomicrobiales bacterium
CGGATTGAAGCCGAAGAGCCGACCGGGATTTCTTCAGCCCACTCATCAGCGTGCGGCAATGGCGGCGGAAGATGGCTGTCGGCCGGAGTGACGGGTTCGGAAAAGATTTTAGGTTCGAGAGGAGCTGCGGCCGGTTTGATCGCCGCCGTGCTCGCATTTGCACCCACACCCGCCAGTGCCGACACGAACGTGCGCATCGGCATCGGATTCGGAAATTGGCCAGGCGGCGCCTGTGCCGGCCACTTCGGTAACCGCCAGCGCTGTTGGCCGCGCTATAGCCGTGGTCATTGGGTTCCGTATTACTATCCCTATCGCGGCTATTACGCGCCCGCCCGACAGGGCTTCAACTGCAAAGAGGCGAGCTGGATCGTGCGCGAGCATGGTTTCACGCGCATCAGAACCGAAAACTGCGGCCGCATCCATGTGTTCGTCGGCTGGCGGAACGGCCATCCGCACCTGATCAGGGTCCGGCGCTCGAACGGCGCGCTCGTCTCGGTCAACCACATCTGATCGGCCCGGCTTGATCGTCAACGGGCAGCGGATCTACTACTAGACGTTCAGCGGAGGATCGCGATGCTGAAATGGTTATCGACAGGCGCGCTGGCGGCCATCACCGCCGCCATCGCGTTGGCCGGCAACGAGGCCGAGGCCGGAGGCCGGGTGCGGTTCCACTACGCGCCCGTCTATGGCTTTTATCAGCCGGGTCCGGAATGGCTGCCGCCGCCGCGTTACTATTACTATTTCGACGAGCCGGAACCGGATCGGTTCTACGAATATGACGAGAGCTATTACGAGCCGGAGTTCATGGGGCCGGACCGGGAACCAGCTCCGCAAAAGCCCCGTAAGAAGCGCCAACCGGCGGCCTCTGTTCCCGATGCGGCGAAGACGAAAACAGCCATTGCAAAGGCCACGGCTGCGCAAGCGCAACCAAAATCCTCCGCCGCACTCTCCTGCGACAAGGCCACCGCGATCGTGACCGGATACGGTTTTGCCACGGTCAAGGCCGAGGATTGCCAGGGTCAGGTCTATGTCTTCAACGCCACCCGCGACGGCAAGACTTATGCGATCAAACTCAGCGCGCTGAGTGGCGAGTTGACGGAAGTAAAGAAGCTGCAATAGTCGCCTTGCTTGCTCTGTGCCTGGGCGTCGTCTAGACAGCCCGGGCACGTCCTTACTGGGGAGCCATGCAGCTTTTCTCGATGCCGGACAACCGCGTTCCCGACGGTACCGTTTGCGTGCCGGTAACAACCCGCGACGGTCTTGTGCTGCGGGCCATGCGGGTGCGGGTGGCGAAGCCGAAGGGCACCGTGGTGGTGCTCGGCGGGCGCGGCGATTACCTCGAACGCTATTTCGAGACGGCGCGCGACCTGATGCGGCGCAACTATTGCGTGGCCTCGCTCGATGTGCGCGGCCAGGGCGGCTCGCCGCGCCCGCTGCGCAGCCGCTATCGCGGCCATCTCCGCAGCTTCGAGGCGCATGACGAGGATCTGCGCGCCTTCATGACCGAGGTGGTGCTGCCCGATTGCCCGCCGCCCTATTTTGCCCTTGGCCATTCGACCGGCGGCCACATCTTGCTGCGAGCCCTTCGCAACCGTACCTGGTTCAGCAAGGCCATCGTGGTTGCACCCTTGATCGGCATCATTTATGGCCACTGGCCGTTGCCGCTGGTGCGATTGCTGGTTTTTCTCACCACCCGCCTGGGATTGGGCTGGATGTTCCTTCCCGGCCAGGGTCGGCGGCCGCTGGTGAGCGGCGATTTCGCGGGCAACCTGCTGACCGCCGACCGCAAGCGCTGGAACCGCGACAGCGCCATTCTCGATGCGGCCCCGGAACTGGGTCTCGGCGGGCCGACATTTTCCTGGCTGCGGGCGGCGATGGCCTCGACGGCGGAGCTCAAGGCCATGGGTCCCGGCGACAGATTGCGGGCGCCAGTGCTGATTGTGGCGGCCGGGCTCGACCAGGTTGTCGACACTGAGGCGATCCGCGAATTCGCCCGCCGCGTGCCGGGTGTTTCGCTGGTCTTCATCCGCGAGGCGATGCATGAAATCCTGACCGAGGGCGACGCGGTCCGCGGCCAGTTTCTCGCCGCCTTCGATGCCTTCATCGAGGGCAAAGGCGTGCCTTAACCAGATCCGGCAAAGTGCCGCTCGCCATCGCCCGTTCGCCATGCTATGGCAGGCCCAACTCCAGACATTCAAGAAAGCTCACGCGCCTATGAAACTGCGCAACATCGCGATTATTGCCCATGTCGACCACGGCAAGACCACCTTGATTGACCGGCTGCTCGCCCAGTCCGGCTCGTTCCGCGAGAACCAGAAGGTGGCCGAGCGGGCGATGGATTCCAACGATCTCGAACGCGAGCGCGGCATCACCATTCTGGCCAAGGTCACGTCGCTGGTTTGGAAGGACACGCGCATCAATATCGTCGACACGCCGGGCCACGCCGATTTCGGCGGCGAGGTCGAGCGCATCCTCAACATGGTGGACGGCGCGGTGCTCTTGGTCGATGCCGCCGAGGGACCGATGCCGCAGACCAAGTTCGTGCTGCAGAAGGCGTTGAAGATCGGCCTGCGTCCGATCGTCGTGGTCAACAAGATCGACCGGCCGGACGAGCGCCACAACGAAGTCGTCAACGAAGTCTTCGATCTCTTCGCGGCGCTGGATGCGAGCGAAGCGCAGCTCGATTTCCCGATTCTCTACGGCTCCGCCAAGCAGGGCTGGATGTCGCAGAAACCGGCGGGCCCCACCGGCTCCATGGCGCCGCTGTTCGATCTGGTGGTCGAACATTTCAAGCCGCCGGTGGTCGAAGAAGGCCCGTTCCGCATGCTGGTGACGACGATCGAGGCGAACCCGTTCCTGGGCCGCGTCCTCACCGGGCGCATACGCTCCGGCTCGGTCAAGGCGAACCAGACCGTCAAGGCCATGGGCCGCGACGGCAAGACCGTCGAACTGGGCCGCATCTCCAAGGTCCTGGCGTTTCGCGGGCTTGAGCGCCTTCCCGTCGAAGAAGCCCAGGCCGGCGACATCGTGGCCATCTCGGGGCTCACCACGTCGACCGTCGCCGATACGATCTGCGACCCTTCCGTGACCGAACCGATTGCCGCCCAGCCCATCGATCCGCCGACGCTCACCATGACCTTCCGCATCAATGACGGACCGCTGGCCGGCAAGGAAGGCGACAAGGTGCAGAGCCGCGTCATCCGCGAGCGCCTGCTGCGCGAGGCGGAAGGCAATGTGGCGCTCAAGGTGACGCCCTCGGAGACCGAGATGGATGCCTTCGAGGTGGCGGGCCGCGGCGAATTGCAGCTCGGCATTCTCATTGAGACGATGCGCCGCGAGGGCTTCGAGCTCACCGTCGGCCGTCCGCGCGTCGTCTTCCGCACCGACGCGACAACGGGCGAAAAGCTCGAACCGATCGAGGAAGTGATCGTCGACGTCGATGAGGAATTCACCGGCATCGTGGTGCAGAAGCTCTCCGAGCGCCGCGCCGAAATGCGCGACATGCGCCCTTCCGGCACCGGGCGCCAGCGCATCGTGTTTCATGCCCCCACGCGCGGCCTCATCGGCTATCAGGGCGAACTCATGACGGACACAAGCGGCACCGCGGTCATGAACCGCCTGTTCCACTCCTACGCGCCCCATGCCGGCGAGATTCCCGGCCGCCACACCGGCGCGCTGCTCTCGAATGCCGACGGCGAGGCGGTCGCCTATGCGATTTTCAACCTGCAGGACCGCGGCCCCATGTTCATCGAGCATGGCACCAGGGTCTATGCCGGCATGATCGTCGGCGAGCACACGCGCGGCAACGACCTCGAGCTCAATGTGATCAAGGGTAAGAAGCTCACCAACGTGCGCGCCTCCGGCAAGGACGAGGCGGTGGTTCTCACTCCGCCCATCCGCATGTCGCTGGAAAAGGCGCTGGCTTATGTGGGCGACGACGAGCTGGTTGAAGTGACGCCGAAATCGATCCGCATGCGCAAGGCCATTCTCGACCCGCACTTGCGCAAGCGCATGAGCCGCTCGAAGGAAGCCGAGAACGCGGCGTGAAACTCACTTCCGCGCTAGGTTCTCGCGGGCGATAAGTCCGATCGGCGCCAAGAACCAGAAGAGCGCTAGCGCCAGTGCCCATCTCATGACAGAGAAGGTGCCACGGTCCCGCCAGCCGGGGAAGTCCCATGCGCATCCATGCGCATCGATGCCATCGCCATCGGCAAGAATCCGCCCAAGGAAATCAATGTCATCGTTGAGGTGCCGGTGGGCGGCGATGCGGTCGAAGCCGAGCGCATGATCGTGGAAGCAATCGAGCGCGCCAAAGCCGCGAAGGCGTAGTCACATCGCCGGAACGGCGATGCCATGCTGGGCGCAGGCGGCGCGCAGCGTGTTGTGAAGGAGGCAGGCGATGGTCATGGGGCCGACGCCGCCGGGAACCGGGGTGATGGCTCCCGCCACTTTTTCGCAGGAGGCGAAATCGCAATCGCCCACCAGCCTGGCCTTGCCGTCGCGCTCGATCCGGTTGATGCCGACATCGATGACGCAGCAGCCGGGCTTCAGCCAGTCGCCCTTGACCATTTCAGCGCGGCCGACCGCGGCAATCACCAGGTCGCCGCGGCGGACGACTGAGGGAAGATCCCGTGTCTTCGAGTGCGCAATGGTGACGGTGCAGTTCTCGGCCAGCAGCAATTGCGCCACCGGCTTGCCGACAATATTCGAGCGGCCGATGACCACGGCTTCAAGGCCCGCGAGTTTGCCGAGCACGTCCTTAGCCAGCATGTCGGAGCCGAGGGGCGTGCAGGGCACCAGCGAATCCTGGCCGGTGGAGAGCTTGCCGACATTGACCAGATGAAAGCCGTCGACATCCTTGGCAGGATTGATGGCGCTGAGCACCTTGGCCGAATCGATGTGCTTGGGCAGCGGCAACTGCACCAGAATGCCGTGACAGGCGGGATCCTTGTTGAGCTTGTCGACGAGGGCGAGAAGATCGGCCTCGGGCGTGGCGGCGGGGAGCTTGTGCTCCCAGGAGCGCATGCCAATCTCGACGGTCTGCTTGGCCTTGTTGGCGACATAGACCTTGCTGGCGGCATCCTCGCCCACCAGGACGACGGCGAGGCCGGGGATGAGGCCGTGTTTCGCCTTCAACTCCTTCACCGCGCTGGCAATGCGCGCCCTCAGGCCCTCGGCGTAGGCCTTGCCGTCGCGCTCGATCCGGTTGATGCCGACATCGATGACGCAGCAGCCGGGCTTCAGCCAGTCGCCCTTGACC